>CAUJFR010000494.1 GCA_963169885.1 Bacteroidota bacterium | reverse complement strand
CCGATTTGCGGGATGATGGCGGATGATACAAAAAAGGATACAGTACATTATAAGAACAAAGTGTACGCGTTCTGTTCCAAACATTGCAAGACCGAATTTGTAAAAGATCCCGAGGCAAACCTGCCGAAAAAGAAAAATAACTGATCAGCGGTTTATTACTCGTCCATGATACTCAACAGGGGAAAGTCAAGACTCACCCCTGTTGGGTATATATTCATTATACCCCTACTATATAGAAACAGTGAGGATGAAAATTGACCTGACAGAAAAGTTGGGAATTACCTTTTTTTCACTTTGTCTTTCTGTAAAGTTTTCAAAGCCTGAAACATTTTATCATTATCGATAATAAACTGCAACAGCCTTTCCCCCGGTGTTTTTGATAACCAGCTTTTTAATTGCAATTTCCTTACATGTAAAGGTGTGTCTTCCATTTTTAGTATAAAAACCTATTTTACTACTGCAGTTTCTCATTATTCTTATGCCGGTCCGCGTCCCGGACCGATTTCTTATCAAAATTCTTTTCCAATGCCGCTGTCAGGTCCACCCCGGTCTGGTTGGCCAGGCAGATCAGCACCCATAATACGTCCGCCATCTCGTCGCCAAGGTCGCGGTTCTTATCTGATTCCTTGAAACTCTGATCCCCGTAAGTCCGGGCCATGAGCCGGGCCAACTCCCCTACTTCTTCCGTCAGAATGGTCATATTGGTAAGTTCACTAAAGTACCGGACCCCGGTCGTTTTGATCCAGGTGTCCACTTGTTGCTGGGCTTCTTGAATGGTCATAACAAAATATTTGCAGGAAAACTGCAATATAGCACGATTCTTGCCGTTTAACTCTTCCCGCCGGCTATCCCGGTGGCCCTATCCGCCCGATTCATTGCCCCGGCAATGGACTACCCCCTGAAAACGGCAAACCAATTCCTTTAAAAGATTAATGTATCCATCCCATGTGGAAGTCCATTCAACGGCTACTGGCCTTACTATCGCTGTCCCTTTTTATCAACGCCGCTGCAGCGCAGCCGGCCACTAATTCATTTGACCGCTCCTTCAAAAAAGTAAGTAAACCATTTAAGATCCTGACTTCCGGTAAGCAGATCACCATAAAAAGCACAAAAGATTTCAAAACCATTATGGTCTGGACGGCCACCGGGCACCGGATTGTGGAACAAACACAAGTAAATGCCTCCAGCTATTCCTTCAATGTATCCGGTTCCAGGGAACGGATCTTCTTTGTCATGGTGCAATACGAGGGGCAGAAACCGGTGACGGAGAAGTTTGGGGTGGAATAATGAGTAATCAGTAATGAGTAATGAGTAAAAGGAGAAAAAACTTTACAGATTTGAGCCAGTATCAATGTTGAAATGACTCTTCCCGGGCTACTCATTACTCATTACTGATTACTCATTTCTCATTCTTTCGCCTTCGTATCTACCACTATCGTCACCGGACCATCATTCAGCAACTCCACTTTCATATCCGCGCCAAAGATGCCAGTGCCAATGGGTTTGCCGAGGTCAGTGGTTAATTGTGCAATCATTTTTTCATAGAGCGGTATGGCCACATCCGGCTTGCTGGCCCTGATATAAGAAGGGCGGTTGCCTTTTTTAGTGGCGGCATGCAAGGTAAACTGGCTGACCAGGATGATATCCCCATCCCGGTCTTTTACCGATTCATTCATCACCCCTTCGGCGTCATCAAATATGCGCAGGTTCACGATCTTGCCACTGAGCCACTCAATATCTTCCTCCTTATCAGCATCTTCAATACCGAGTAAAACCAATAGTCCCCATCCTATTTGTGCATTGATTTTTCCATCGATGGTGACACTGGCTTTGGAGACTCTTTGTATGACGGCACGCATTCTTGAATGATTTTGTTGGTAACGAAAATATTGAACATTGTGGATTGAGCATTGAATACTGAACATTTTGTTGTCTGAAAGGGAAATGCTCAATTTTCAATACGCAATTTTCAATGTTCAGTGTACCACTCAAGTTGGACAAGGCGTCTATATTAACTAATTTCACATCATGTATTCCCCGTATTTAACAGAAATCCATTTCCAGACCACCCGCTCCGGCGGCAAGGGCGGACAAAACGTCAATAAAGTGGAGACAGCGGTGATCGCAGCCTTTCATATTGCTTCATCAAACTTGTTGACCGCGGAGCAGAAGCAGCTATTGCTGGAAAAGTTATCCAACCGGATCAACAGCGAAGGCTACCTGCAGGTGAAGGCCCAGACTCATCGTACCCAGCTGGCCAACAAGGAAGAAGCCGTGAAAAAAATCCAGGAACTTATTGCAGCAGCACTGGTGAAAAAAAAGGCCCGCATCGCCACCAAAGTGGGCAAAGCAGCTAAAGAACGCAGACTGGAGTCTAAAAAAAGAAAAGCGGATGTCAAATCCGGGCGTCAGAAGTTCAGGCCCGGGGATTTTTAAGCTGAACCGAAAAGCCTACCTTACTGTTTTATCACTGCTGTGAGCCGTAAATTCATTACCATATCAACCCTGGTCCTCTTCATAGCCGGACTCTCCGCCATCCCCACTGCCTGCAAAAAAGAGCAACCGATCCGGGGGTTGGAAAAGCGGGAACTGGAAATACCGGACAGTTTTCCGGCTCCGGCTTACTCATTTTCTGATAATCCGTTGAGCCAGGAAGGATTTGAACTGGGGCGCCGGCTGTTTTATGATCCGCAGCTTTCCGCTGATGGGCTGGTCCCCTGCTCCTCCTGCCACCAGCAGATAGGCGGTTTTGGTACGTTTGAGCATGACCGCTCCCATGGCGTATTTAATTCGCATACCCTGCGCAATGCGCCAGTCTTATTTAACCTGGCCTGGAATACTTCTTTTCATTGGGACGGGGAATTCAGTTCGTTGGCAGATGAAGCCGCTCACCCGTTGACCGGCTCCAATGAAATGGGACAAACCTATAAACGGATCATTGATTACCTGGAAGCGGACCGTACATATCGGGATGCTTTTAAGGAAGTGTTCCGCTATCCCTTTATCCGGCCCGAATTTATTCATAAAGCCCTGGCCCAGTTTACCGGTTCCATCGTGTCGGCCAATTCGAAGTACGATCAATATAAAAAAGGGACCCGGTCTTTCACGCCACAGGAAGAAAATGGCTACCAGGTGTATAAAGTGAGTTGTGCCAGCTGCCATCCGGAGCCGCTTTTCACCGACTACAGCTACCGCAATATCGGTCTTCCGGTAGATCCGTTGCTGAATGATTTTGGCCGGATGCGCATTACCGGCAAAGCGGAAGATTCACTGAAGTTTAAAGTGCCCACCCTGCGGAACACCTATATTTCCTCCAATTATATGCATGACGGGCGCTTCAATACCCTGCAGCAATGCCTGAACCACTACCGGAATAATGTACAGCCGGCTGCCACCCTGGATCCTTTGCTGACCAATGGAATAACATTGACAACCACCCAGAACGACAACCTGCTGCTTTTTTTACGGGCACTCACAGACTCCAGTCTGCTGCGTGATCCGCGCTATAAACGACCGGATTAGCTTTTATTATTCACCCGGCGGCCTTTCAGGGCCTCAAGTGCATGTTTTTTAGCTTCTATTTCCTTCTCGGTATTGCGCTGATCTTCCTGGTTGTTCTTGAGTTTCTTTTCGAGGTCTGACTGATCATCCTTTAATCCACGTAGCTTCTTCTCCGCTTTATTCACCGCATCTTCCTGGGCAATGATATCCAGTTCAAGATTTTCTGCCTCCACATCGGGCAACAGACTGTTAAGAAAGGCTTTTACTTTATCCACCTGGTAAGCATCAAAGGAGGTCTTCATATTATTTCCCTCTTTCATAATGATCAGGTATACTACGGATGCGTCAGATTTTTTCCCTTTGGACTCCACTTTAATAATATAGTCCAATCTGTCTTCGCTTACCTCGGTGATAAAAGCATCTTTAAAATTGCGGTACCCTTTGTCTTTGTTAAATAACCCTTTTTCTTCTTTGGATTTATACCCCAGCCGGCCCATCTTTTTCACCACGGCATTCTCCACCGCTTCAGTCGGATAGGGAAAATCGATCATGAACACCTGTTGTTTTTTCTTGTCATACTCGGCCGTGCCTTCATAGGCTTGTGCGGAAAGGGCCATGTTCAGCCCTGAAATCAATAATAAGGATAAAATGATATGCTTCATAACCATAGAATTTACCGATAAAGATACGTTCCGTGACCCAAGCGTTGCAATACGGTTAAATAAAAAATCAGGCTGGCACGGAATTCGTTTTTTGCCGGGCTAAGAACTACTTTTGTCCGGGCCGGCCCCCAAAAGCCGGCCCCTTAAATTTCCTATCCATTGAGTGGTATAAAAAAACTGGCCGGACAAAC
>CAUJFR010000493.1 GCA_963169885.1 Bacteroidota bacterium | reverse complement strand
TTGTTTGTCCACCCTGAAGTTGATCCGGATATCCGGTCGTTCGATCTCAGCTTCTTCGATCCGGTCGAGTTTGTCCAGCTTCTTCATAATACTCTGGGCCATGGCTGCTTTACTGGCTTTGGCCCTGAAGCGTTCCACCAGGCGTTCATTCTGCCGGATATAATCCTGCTGATTTTCGTAGGCCTTCTGCTGCATTTCCACCCGAATGGCTTTCTCCTTTTCGTAATAATCATAGTTACCGGTGTAGATGTGTAATTGCTGTTGGTACACTTCCACGATCTTGGTCACCATCCGGTTCAGGAAGTATTTATCGTGACTCACGATCACTACTGATCCCTGGTAATGCAGGAGGTATTTTTCCAGCCACTCGATGGAGGGAAGGTCAAGGTGGTTGGTCGGCTCATCAAGCAGGAGCAGGTCGGGCTGCTGCAGGATCATTTTGGCAAGCAATACCCGCATCCGCCAGCCCCCGCTGAATTCTTTATAGGGCCGTTGCAGGTCCGCATTGGCAAACCCAAGTCCCTGTAATACTTCTTCGGTTTTATGGTGAATACTGTAACCATCCAGGGTATCCATTTCATGGAGGCGGTCGCTGTACTCATGCAAGGTCTTTTCATCCCCCGTTCTTTCGAGTTCATGACCCAATTCCTCAATTTCTTTTTCGAGTTGTAAGACCCGTTCAAAAGCCCCCAGGGCCACTTGCAGGATGGATTCCTCGGTTTCAAAACTGAGCAGATCCTGGTGCAGATAGCCGATAGAAGTGGTCCGGCTTCTTTCCACCGTCCCGGCTGAAGGCTGGTATTGACCAACCAATAACTTAAGGAGGGTGGATTTTCCGGTCCCGTTATAGCCGATCAGTCCGATCCGTTCACCGGGTTGTATATGCCAGGTGGCATCTTCCACGATTGCACGGGCACCAAACTCAAAAGTCACATTCTGAAATCCTGCGAGCATAATAAAATTTTAACAGGTTGCAAAAATAACGGATTCGCCGTTCCGGTGCGGTGCGTTTATCTTTGTACAATAAATTTCTGTTGGTGACCATTATCCTGAACATCCTGCTGATTTTCCTGCTGATTCTCCTGACCGTTTTGTTGATCCTGTGGCGGAGGAAACCCGCAAAGCCCATATTGCTTCGCTGGAGCCTCATTACCGGACTGCTTTTCATCCTAACAGTCGTTTTCCGGCTGATACCGGATAAAGAGGAACATGCAGCTACTACGCCCGCAAACTTGTCATTGCAGCAGCATCCTCAGTATAGTCAGGCGTTTACCCATTCACTGGATGAAATCACCGCTTCCTGTTTTGCAGTTAGTGATGAACTGGCTGCCGGTAATACAATCGGTGCAGAAAAGCAAGGTGAACGGCTGAAGCAGGCGCTGGATAGTTTTAATATAGACGAGATTGTGGCAGATACCGTTAAATATGATGCGGTGTACCTGTCACTGGATAATGCACGTGCTGAAACCATATCGATCGTGACAGACCCGGATCTGGCTGAAAAAAGAGCCTCTTTTAATATTTTATCAAGGGAATTGGTTGCTATACTGACATTGCTTGACATACCCGGCGCAACGTATTACCGGCTGATTTGTCCGGATGCGTTTGGAAAAGGGCATGAAGGCTGGTGGATCGGGAAAACAGCAGCAGCATTGAATCCCTATGGTATTAATGGTTGCAACCAGGCTGAACGGATCGGCCAGGCAGAACAACCAATCATTAAATAATTTGTTGTGGTGAATATGTTCAGGTTCCATTTACTCCTTTTCCCCCTTTTATTACTGTCTTCCGGTTTAGTCGCCCAGAACCGCTATACCCTGAACGGATATGTGAAAGACAGTCTTTCCGGCGAGACCATTATTGGCGCATCGGTATCCGTGAATGGCCAGTCAAGAGGAGTGACCAGTAATCAATATGGTTTTTATTCACTTACCCTCGATGAGGGGGAATACGAGATACAGGTTTCGCATGTGTCCTATATAGGACGGGTTGTTCCGGTCAGTCTGCGGGCCAACCAGACCCTGAATTTTGGTTTGCTTTCCAAATCAGCCCTGATCAATGAAGTCGTGGTCTATAGTAAAAAAAGAGACGGGAATGTAAAGAATGCGCAGATGGGTAAAATTGATCTGACCATGAACCAGGTGAGGGCGATTCCTGCATTTATGGGTGAAGTGGATATACTCAAAGCCATTCAGTTATTACCAGGCGTGCAGAGTGCGGGTGAGGGAAATGCCGGTTTTTATGTCCGTGGCGGCGGTCCTGACCAAAACCTGATCATGCTGGATGATGCGGTGGTTTATAATACCGGTCATCTTTTTGGGTTCTTTTCGATCTTCAATGGGGATGCCATCAAAAATGTGTCACTGATTAAGGGAGGAATGCCGGCCCAGTATGGCGGCCGGCTTTCGTCCGTACTGGATGTGACGATGAAAGAAGGAAACATTAATAAGTTTCAAACGGAAGGAGGGATTGGTTTAATTGCCTCCCGTTTTTCCGTACAGGGACCGATTCAAAAAGAAAAAGCGTCTTTTATTATATCCGCCCGGCGAACTTATATCGATGCATTGGTAAAACCGTTTGTCAGCAAGAGCAGCAGTTTTTATGGATCTGGGTATTACTTCTATGATATGAACGCCAAAGTCAATTACCGGTTTTCGGATAAAGACCGGCTTTACCTGAGCGGGTATTTTGGCAGGGATGTCTTTGACTTCAGAAATTCAAAACGTTCTTTTAATACCAATATTCCCTGGGGTAATTCAACCGCCACCCTCCGGTGGAATCATGTTTTCAACCGGCGCCTTTTCGCCAATACCACGGCCGTCTACAATGATTACAACTTTAAGTTCTCTGCAGCACAGGAAAATTTTGAGATCGGTTTATCATCCGGTATCCGGGACATGACGATCAAATCGGATTTTGATTATTACCCCTTGCCCAATCACAAACTAAAATTTGGCGGACTGATCACCCATCATAAATTCATACCCAATGTGGTGACCGGCCGCCAGGATTCTGTCGTATTCAGCCCGAATAATGAAGGTGCCAAATATGCCATGGAAGCGGCCTTGTATATACAGGATGACTGGGAGATCGGCGAAAAAATTAAAATCAATTATGGAGTACGCTGGAGCAGTTTCAACCAGGTGGGGCCCTATATGCTTTTTACCCGTGATGCAAATGGAAATAAACTGGACAGTACTTATTATTCCCGGTTGAAAACGGTAAAATCCTATGGCGGTCTGGAACCCAGGATGACGATCCGTTATGCCCTGGATGATGAATCTTCTATAAAAGCAGCCGTTACCCGCAATTACCAGTATATCCACCTGGTGACAAATGCAGGTACTACATTGCCCACCGACCTCTGGGTACCCAGTACATATATTGTCCGGCCACAACTGAGCTGGTTGTATTCAGCTGGTTATTTCCGCAATTTTTCCGACAACCGGTTTGAAACTTCTGTGGAAGTATATTACAAAGACATGCGTAACCAGGTCGAGTATAAGGAAGGCTATACCCCTTCACTGACTGATCCGGAAGACGAATTTGTATTTGGAAAAGGCTGGAGTTATGGTGCCGAGTTTTTTGTGAATAAGACAAGAGGACGATTGACCGGATGGGTGGGCTATACCTTATCCTGGACCTGGCGAAAATTCGAACAGCTGAATGAAGGCGCACGGTATCCCGCTCGTTATGACCGGAGACATGACCTCTCTGTTGTCAGCAATTATGATGCAGGGAAAAAATGGAAGCTGGGTGCGGTATTTGTGTTTGGAACCGGTAATGCGATTACATTACCTGAACGTTTTTATGTAATTAATGGCGTGCTTACACAGGAATACAGCTCCCTGAATCAATACCGGATGAAAGCCTATCACCGGCTGGATTTCTCTGCCACGTATACACCCGTACCAAAAAAGAAAAGAAAATTCAACAGCTCCTGGGTATTCAGCATTTATAATGTCTACAGCCGGCTGAATCCTTATTTCCTCTATTTTGATCAGGAAGGCAGTATTGCCACCAATGACCTGCAGGTATCTACCAAACAGGTTTCACTTTTCCCCGTGTTACCGGCCGTCACCTGGAACTTCAAATTCTGATGCAGTACCCGCAACAAAAAAGCCCCGGGTTAGGGAGCTCTTCTGCGTCAAATAAATTGAGGAAATTAAAATTGTTTGCTCTATAAAGTTAGTTTATATACATTACCCCACCAATAAATAAGTGTTGTTTTTACATTTAGTTCAGGTCATTTAATCATTAACTATTAACGAAATGCTGAATTTGTAGTATTTCTACGACAAGCGATCCTCAGGGAAGTTTTCCCGGTACGGGTTGCTCGTATATAAACCGCACCATTGCATTTTTTTGTTCATCGGAAGTAAGATAAAGCTGATAGCGTTTAGTCCCGGCTGTTATGATCATCAATGCAGTATTCGGCGGAATGGATCCGAGATTTTCACCTACCATAATGACTTCCTGTGTTGTTTTTTTCAGATCCACGCGGATGTTCACGGAAACCGGTTGTGTTTTCAGCATCCGGTTGGAAACGAGCGGCATATTGTTTACGTAAACAGAAATCGTATCCCCATCAATCTGCCCGTTGTCATAAAAATCAATTTTAATATTCCCGGTATCCACTTTTATTTCCTTTACCAGTTCAGCTTTCCGGTTCGTCAGTGAGGGAGGTAATTTAACATCGGGTTTAAAAATGGATTTATCAAAGCGGGTCAGTACGATTGAACCTGGTTCACATACAGTTTTGCCGTCGATTGCTTTACCGGTAGGGGTAGACCAGGTGCCGCGCAATTGTTCCTCCGTTACCACATTTCCGCTACCCCGATGAAAGCTCAGTTTGTAGGTTTTGATACAGGGCACGCAGTCCTCCTTGATTTTGAAAGTAACAATTCCGATTTCCTGGATAGTAATGATGTTACTGTCGCGATTATAGGTTCCTTCAAAATTTTCCTTTAGAAAATTGGAGGAATCTGAAAAATGGTAAGCGGTGCCGGTAATATGGGAGCCGGCCATCTGTAACTGGAGTTCGATCTGATAAACGGGAAAACACCCGCTGGGGGCCATCACCACTTTCCCTTTCCAGATGCCGTTAATATTCTGAGCCGGCAATGAAATACCGGTAAATAATAATATGTAAACAAAAAGTTGCCTTGCCATAACAGTGGAAAAATAAGGAAAAAAGGAGCGGTCCTGAAAAAAATACAGCAACGGCAATTTTATAAATCAGGTATGCGGACCGCAATTATTGCTTATCCGGTTTCAGGTACCTGAACTTCACCACCGCGTTTTTCTGTTCGGTAGACGTAATCCGGACTTCAAAACGTTGCGTCCCGGCCTCCACGATCATCAGGGACGTGTTAGGAGGTATGGTTCCCAGATTTTCGGCGACCATGGTCAGTTCATGTTCATCCTGCTGTTCATTCATATCAAAGCGTAAAATAAGGGGTGCAGCTGTCAGCCTTCTATCCGACAATACCAGTTTATTATCAAGGTAAACAGAAATCGTATCACCGTCAATTTCTCCATTGTCGAATAATTTGACGGTAACCTGATTGCTGCTGATATTCAGCGTTTTTACCAATTCATTGATCCGGTTCTTAATATCCGGTGGGGCAGGTGTGATCAAAACTGGTTTTGATTTCCGGATCGCCGAGTCATTCTTGGCAATATTACCGGTCACCGGTTTCACCACCGCGCTGTCTTTACGGATCACCGGTTTTGGGGTTACTACAGGCTTCTTTACTATCGGGGGACTGACCTTAGCTTTGGCGGTGTCTTTTTTAACCGGGGCCTTATTTACTGTCACCGGGGTGGTTTTTTTATCCGCCGGATTCGTTTTAACCGGTGCTTTATTGACCAAAACGGGTCCTGGTTTCACTTTTCCACGAAGAAAAGGTTCAATATAAAAATCAGAGTTGGCCACCCGGCGCAGGTATACTTTTCCTCCACCACAGTCACCGCCCTTTTTATTCAGTAAACCGTCTTTTTCAAACTTACTGGTATAAGTACCTTCCAGAAATTCTTCCTTCCCGGACCGGCTGTATACAAAATTGCATTTCATGATACAGGCAGCCGAACCGTCAGACATACGTAACTCAACAGTCCTGATCTCCTGAATCAGTATTTTTTTTCCCGCTTTATTGTAACTCCCGGTTAGTGTGGCCTTTCCATAAAAAACGGTGGAAAGGTAGGAATAGGAAACGCCGGAAACCGAATTACCAGACTGTTTGATCTGTAACTCAAATTTATAATGATCGTACGTGTCGGTCACAAAATAGCCCCGCCAGATACCAGACATATCCTGTGCAGAGACAGTGCTGACCATCAGCCAGCAGCACATGGTAAAAAAGAATCTATAGATCATCGGTTTCATCAAGCGTCAAATTTACAGAAAGGAAGATGGATTGAAACAGGTTTTCCATTCAATTGTTTGTTAATTTTAACAGGTTTTTAAAACTTATGCTGGCACCCCGACTTCTTTTTTTACTGCTTTTTTTCAATAGTGGACAATCCCTGACGGCTCAGGAAAATGATCCGGACATCCGGCTGGCGATGCAATTAGATTCGATGGCCGCAACCCCGGATATACACCGTCATTTTGCAAAGATTTATTCCGCCTCAGTCATTCGTTCAATACAACATTACCAGGAGGCCTCAGCCAGTGAACAATATTTTATACGTCGGTTTGAATATTTATTTGCCGGATATTTTTTCCGGGCTGCCGCCAGCCGGGGACAGGGGCCGGGGTCTGAAGCATGGAAGGCTTATTTCCTTGACAGCACCCTGAGTCCGTTGCAATACCAGTTACTCGGTATCAATGCCCATATCAATGCCGATCTTTCTGTTGCCCTGATTGAAGGGTTTTCTACTGAAGAATTAAAGACGCATAAAAAAACATTACTCCGTTTTCAGGCCGGTCTCCGTAAACAGTTTAGCCTGTTTTATGCGGAAAACAGACAGGCAACCCCGCTGACCCGGCTACTTCATCAACTCAGTTTTGGTCTGGCCAGGCCTTATGGTACCCTGATGATGTATCACTGGCGGAAACGCCAATTCCGGCTCGCAATCTGGCATACTACCCGGCCGGAAAAAGAAGCCAGGTTGAAACGAAAAACGGCCCGGCATAAAGAAAGGATCGACCGGTTGATTCTGCGTCATCTTTAGGCATTATTCGTTACCTTTGCCCTTCGTTAAAAACAAGGAAAACAGATGATTAATATTACCCTGCCGGATGGAGCAGTCAGGCAATACGAAGCCGGCGTTTCTGCGCTGGATATTGCTAAATCCATATCAGAGGGGTTGGCCAGAAAAGTACTGGCCGCCAGTGTGAACGGACAGGTTTGGGATGCCACGCGTCCGATTGATGCAGATGCCAGCCTGAAATTACTTACCTGGACTGATACGGATGGACAGCTAACCTTCTGGCACTCTTCCGCCCACCTGATGGCAGAAGCGGTGGAAAGTCTTTTCCCGGGAGTTAAATTCTGGGTAGGACCTGCATTGGAAAGTCCGAAAGGTTTTTATTACGATATGGACCTCGGCGATCGGAAAATGACCGAGGAAGATCTTGCCGCACTGGAAAAGAAGATGAACGAGCTGGCCAAACATGGCAATCCTTATCTGCGTAAAGAAATGCCCAAGGAAGAGGCTGTTCAGTATTTTACCGAAAAAGGGGATGAATATAAACTCGATCTGCTCAGTAACCTGACCGATGGAGAAATCACTTTTTATTCCCAGGGCGGTTTCACCGATCTCTGTCGTGGTCCGCATATTCCCAATACCGGTTTTATCAAAGCCATCAAACTGATGAGCATTGCCGGTGCGTACTGGAAGGGAGACGAAAAGAACAAACAGCTGACCCGCGTTTACGGGGTTACATTCCCTTCCCAAAAGGAAATGGATGAATACCTGGCGATGCTGGAAGAAGCCAAAAAAAGGGATCACCGTAAACTTGGTAAAGAGCTGGGCATTTTTACCATGGATGATGATGTGGGACCAGGACTTCCTTTATGGATGCCCAATGGTACCGTGATCATTGAGGAACTGGAAAACCTGGCCAAGGAAACAGAAACCGCAGCCGGTTATAAAAGAGTGGTAACCCCGCATATTGCCAAGGAAAACCTGTATCTCACC
>CAUJFR010000492.1 GCA_963169885.1 Bacteroidota bacterium | reverse complement strand
CAATATCATTAATGATTTCATCACGGCTCTCTTCGTGGGCAAAGTAGCGGCGCAGACTCTCAATATAGGCCTGCAGTTGCTCGTAAGCAGCATCTTCGATCGGGATGACCCGGCCACTGAGGTTTATGTTAATAATCTTGTTCATGATTCAGGTATTTGGGTGAAGTTGGTTGGTTAGTGTTGCAAGGGGGGTTCGGGTTTTTTACTGGTCAGGGCATTTACCCCGTTGGAGAGTTCATTCCAGGTCTGCTCCAGTTCCTTGTAAAATCCTTCTCCCTTTTCAGTCAGGGAAAAGTATTTACGGGGCGGGCCCGAATTGCTTTCCACCCATCGGTAGGTCAGCATGCTCGCGTTCTTAAGGCGGGTTAACAAAGGGTACAAGGTGCCCTCCAGAATCTGGAGATTGGCCGCCTTCATCTCTTCCACAATATCACTGGGATAGGCTTCACCCCGGCGAATGATGGAGAGAATACAGAATTCCAGTATCCCTTTCCGCATCTGGCTCTGTGTGTTTTCGATATTCATACTTGTTCAGTTTAATGAATCTAAATCAAAGATAGTGTCATATTTGGTACTATGCAAAACAAAGTACCTTATTTTTTTTGGTATTTTACTTAGGCATTACAGCTTATATGACCTAAACAAATGATTGTCTTATAATTGTAAGATTTTTTTGAAGCTTCCATCGTCTTCGTTTCTACATGAGCGGTTTTTGGTCATGATGAGCGATAATTCCCTTAAATCGATGAATTTTCCCGATTTTTACCCTGATAACCATGAAAAAGACCCTTTATTCCACCGTTTTATTGTTTTTCCTTCTGAGCAGCTGTGCTGATAAATACCTGGCTTATCAATCCCGGTATCCCTTCAAAAGCCCTGACGGCTCACCCGATTTCAGCCAACCAGACTATTGGGCAGCGCATCCCTGGAAAAAAGATCCTTCTGACAGCATCCCCCCATTTCTGCAAAAAGAAAACCGGGATAGCCTGGCCGATGTCTTTTTCTTACATCCCACCACCTTTACTAAAAAACAGGACGCTGCCCATGCCAATGCATTGATTGACGATCCCTATATCAACGCAAAGACCGATTACAGCACCATCTTATACCAGGCCAGTGTATTTAACCAGCAGAGCCGGGTATTTGCCCCACGTTACCGCCAGGCACATATTCAGAATTTCTATAGTGCAGATACAGCGAAAAGTATCGCCGCTTTTGAATTAGCTTATGCAGATATCAGAGCGGCATTTGTTTATTACCTCGCTCATAATAACCAGGGACGCCCCATCATCATTGCCGGCCATAGCCAGGGTGCTTTCCTGAGTGAACGATTACTGAAAGAGTTTTTTGAAGACAAACCACTCGCCAAACAACTCGTAGCGGCGTATATCATTGGCTGGCCCGTACCCGGTCATTTTTTCAGCACACTAAAAGTGTGTAAAGACGCGCAGCAAACTGGTTGTTTTTGCAGTTGGCGCACTTTCCGGAATGGCTATCGCCCTCCCTATCTGGATAAAGAAACAGATACAGCCTGGGTCACCAATCCGCTGAGCTGGACCACCAGTCCGGAGTTTATCAGCCGCAAACAAAATAAAGGCGCCCTGGTCCGTTATAACAAACTCTACCGCAAAAGCACCGATGCGCAGATCAAAGACGGATTATTATATACCAGAAAGCCCCGGTTTCCCTGGAGCTTTCTGTACCGCAGCAAAAATTACCATGTAGGAGATATCAACCTTTATTATATGGATATCCGTCATAATGTAGCTCAACGGATTGCTGCTTATCTTAAGCAGACTAAACAATAATTATTATTAAAACGCTTTCATCCATTCCAGCTCACTTAATGTCGGCTTAATGACCGCATATTTTTTCACCTGGTTAATCGCCATTTCATCCAGCACATCGACCACCTGTTTATAAGAGGCTTCTGGTGAAGATTTCACCAGCACCATCAGCCCGTCCCTTCCCTCCTTACCCGGATGAATGTCAAGCCATTGTTGTCGCTCCTGAATTTTTTGCCGCAATTCCTTAGTTCCATTGACCGGAAATACAGCCTTATTAGCCACAGCCGCTGCCCAATTACCATGATAAAACCAGGCATTTTCCCGGCTGTCCAGTAATACAGTGAATGCATACGATTCCCCCAGGTCAGCCTCGCCGCCATCCTTTGGCATCGCCAGCGGCATAACAGTTGGTTTACTGAGCTCTGTGGTAATCACAAAAAAACTGATCAGGAGAAAACCCAGATCCACCATCGGTGTCATATCAATGCGTAACTGGTGTTTCACGGGTCGCCGAACCCCGGCCCTGTGCCGTTGTACCGGCATTTCATTGTCAATGTTTGCCATAAGTGTTGTTTATTAATCAGACACCGTGGTCGTTTATTTCCACAAAAAATCATTTCAATAAATGATAGCAGTCATGACATCTTTCCCATAACTGTGTTAACTTCAAGACAAACCTTCAGCAATGAAAACCATTATTGTTCCTACTGATTTTTCACCCATCGCCACCAACGCCATGCATTATGCCATCGATATGGCCAAAAGTATAAACGCCAGTATATTATTATTGCACGTATACCAGGTGCCGGTTAGTTTTACTGATACCCCCATTGTGCTGGTATCGATCGAAGATCTCCGCAAAGGAGCAGAAGAACAAATTGCACACCTGAAAGCAGAAGTGGAACACCTGACTTCCGGAAGTCTGAAAGTATATACGGAAACGCGGCTCGGTAATGTGGCCGATGAACTGGAAAATCTCTGCAATAAAATAAATCCCTTTGCAGTCGTAATGGGGACCAAGGGGGCTTCAGGAGTAGAGCGTATCCTCTTCGGCAGCAATACCCTCACCGCGATCCGGCACCTGACCTGGCCGGTGATTTGTGTCCCGCCCGGTAAAACATTTGGAAATGGAATTAAAAAAATCGGATTTGCCTGCGACTTCAAGGATGTGGTGAAAACCACG
>CAUJFR010000491.1 GCA_963169885.1 Bacteroidota bacterium | reverse complement strand
GATCCGCACCTTCATGAGTCGGGGAAATACCCTCACTTACCAGGCCGGTGCCGGTGTGGTGGTGGCCAGTAACCCGGAAAGTGAATTGCAGGAAGTGAATAATAAGTTAGGGGCGTTGAAGAAGGCGGTGGTGGAGGCGGAAAGGTTAACAAGTTGATATGTTGATAAGTTAACAGGTTTACAAGGTGGTCTCCGAAGTACTGTTCCTTTTTAACTTGTCAACCTGTTAACCTGTCAACCTGTTCACATGTCAACTAACAAATAAATAATCTAACTCATGAACATACTCGTATTCGACAATTACGATTCCTTTACCTACAACCTCGTCCACCTGGTCGAAAAGATCACACGGGTGAAAGTGGAGGTCTGGCGCAATGACCAGATTCCATTAGAGAAAGTGAAGGACTTTGATAAAATAATTTTATCACCGGGGCCTGGTATTCCGGTTGAAGCCGGACTGTTGTTGCCACTGATAAAGGAATATGCGTCTACGAAATCCATCTTGGGAGTCTGTCTGGGGCACCAGGCGATCGGGGAGGCTTTTGGGGGGACGTTGGTGAATCTGACGGAGGTGTATCATGGTGTCGCTACTCCTATAGAAGTAAAAAGTGAAAATTCAAAAGTAAAAAGCCCTTTATTCAGCGGCTTGCCTGAACGATTTGATGTTGGACGGTATCATAGCTGGGTGGTGAGTGATCAGGATTTTCCGGAGGAGCTGGAGATTACAGCCGTTGATGATAATGGGTATATCATGGGGTTACAACATAAAACCTTTGATGTGCAGGGCGTACAATTCCATCCGGAAAGTGTATTGACACCAGACGGGGAGAAGATACTCAGGAATTGGCTTGATAGGTAAAAGCTGTCAGGTGTCGGGTGCCTGCCTGCCGGCAAAGGCAGGTCAGGTGTCAGGAAACAGCCCCTTGAAATCAGTCGGGAGTTAGAAGTTAGTAGTCGGGAGTCAACAGCCCATCCTAAGAAAGCAAGTTGGAAACTAAACCATTCTTTAATACTATTTCCTCTAAAAGACCCTATAAACGAAATAAATTTTTCTAATGAAGCGGATTTTACAATACCTATTTGAACACAAGACTCTCTCCCGCGAAGCGGCAATGGAGGCCCTGGTGAATATAGGCAGAGGGTTATACAATGAACATGAAGTGACTGCTTTCATGACCGTGTATCTGATGCGCAGTATCACGATTGATGAACTGCAGGGATTCCGGGATGCGCTGATGGAGCTATGTGTGAAAGCGGATCTTGGTTCTTTTGAGACTATTGATATAGTAGGCACCGGGGGGGATGGCAAGAATACGTTTAATATTTCCACCCTGGCTTGTTTTATCGTGGCGGGTACTGGTCAGAAAGTGGCCAAGCATGGAAACTATGGGGCTTCTTCAGTGAGCGGTGCTTCGAATGTGATGGAACAGATGGGGTATGTTTTTTCCAATGATTCAGGTAAGCTCCGGAAGGAACTGGAAGACGCCAATATTTGTTTTCTGCATGCGCCTTTGTTTCACCCGGCATTGAAAACCGTTGGGCCCATCCGGAAAAATCTCGCCATGCGGACTTTTTTCAATATGCTCGGCCCGATGGCCAATCCGGCAAATCCGGCTTTTCAGCTCGTAGGAGTATATAACCTGGAGATGGCCCGCATATACAACTACCTCTTGCAATTGGGTGGTAAACCCTTCACCATTATTCATAGCCTGGATGGGTATGACGAAATATCGCTGACAAGTGACACCAAGGTGATCACTCACGAAGGGGAGCGGGTCATGACCCCGGAACAATTAGGCAAACGAATGGTGATGGCCGAAGATATCAGTGGGGGTAATACCGTGGAAGAAGCCGCATTCATATTCCGGAAAATTCTGAATGGCGAGGGTAGCTGGGCTCAGAATGCCGTGGTACTGGCCAATGCGGCCATGGCCTTAAATTGCACTGGAAAGTATCAGTCCTATGACGATTCATACAATGCTGCTGTACAGAGTCTGGAAAGTGGAAAGGCATTGAAGGGACTGGAACTACTGATCGGTTTGCAGTAGTAGCTCTTTAAATGAGAATTGAGCATTGCTTATTGAATAATGAACATTGTTTTTCTAAGAAGCCCAATGCTCAATATTCAACGCTCTATTTTCAATTATCATTGAAAGAACATTAATTGTTTTACAAAGACTTTTTTTTAACATGGACATTTTAGAAAAAATCGTTGCCCACAAAAAAGCGGAAATTGAACCTTTTAAAAAACTCAGCCCGGTTTCCCGGTTTGAAAAAGAAGGCTTTTTCTGGGAGATACAAACCCGGTCACTGGTGCATCATCTGTTGTTGCCCAATAGCACCGGTATTATAGCGGAGTTTAAACGCAAGAGTCCGAGCAAGGGCTGGTTTAAGACAAAGGAGCTGGAAGTGGAGCCGGTGGTCACAGCCTATAATAAAGCCGCAGCCGGGATTTCGGTTTTGACGGATGAGGAATTTTTTGGTGGCGATCTCGATGACCTGATCCAGACGAAAGTGATCGCCGATATTCCGGTTTTGCGGAAGGACTTTATCGTGGATTCCTGGCAGATCGCTGAAGCCCGGGCCTTTGGTGCGGATGTGATCCTGCTGATCGCCGCCTGTCTGACGCCGGCCCAGGTAAAGGAATATGCAGCCTATGCTGCCAGTATCGGCCTTGAATCCATCCTGGAAATACATAATGAGGAGGAACTGGGGCATATCTGCGAAGAAGTGAGTATGGTGGGGATCAATAACCGGAATCTCAAGACTTTTGAAGTTGATATCAATACCTCCCTGCAACTGCGTAAACTGATTCCGGCCGGTAAACCGGTCATTGCGGAGAGTGGTATTACTAATGTGGAAACTATCGTATCTTTAAGACAAGCCGGTTTCCTGGGTTTTCTGATTGGTGAGAACTTCATGAAAGCGGATACGCCAGCGATTGCTTTTGCTGATTTTATTGACCAATTAAATGCAAAAGCACATGAAATTGAAAGTATGCGGCAACATTCTGCCGGAACAGGTGAAAGCCTATGATGACCTGGGTGTGGATATGGCCGGGTTTAACTTCTATCCATCCTCACCCCGTTACATGCGGCAGAAGATCAGCCCGGAAAAGATGAAACAACTCAAGGGAAAGTTTGCCCGGGTAGGTATTTTTGTAAATGCCCGCTATGATGAGCTGGTCAGGACCGTAGAAGAATACCGGCTGGATATGGTGCAGCTGAGCGGGGATGAAACCCCGGAATACTGCAATAAGATCGCCGACTTTATTTCGGTGATCAAAGTGTTCCGCCTCGCCGGAAAAGAACACCTGGATCCGCTGACCATTCCGTATAAAAATGTGTGCGACTTTTTTATGTTTGATACGGCGGGTACAGGATACGGGAGCACGGGTAAAAAGTTTAACTGGAAGTTGTTGGAAAAATCACCTCCTTCAAAACCGTATTTCCTCAGCGGAGGAATTGAGTTGTCGGATGTCGAAAAACTGAAAAACCTGGCAGCCGGTCCGGCAGGAGTTAAATTATTCGCAGTGGATGTGAACAGCCAGTTTGAAATGGGAGCAGGGGTAAAGGATATGAATAAACTAAAGCAATTTATTGACCAACTGAAATAAAACAAGTATGAATATTAAAGTATGCGGCATTACCGAAATGAAACAGCTGCAACAACTGGATGGACTGGATATTGATTTTGCCGGTATGATTTTTTACAAGGATTCTCCCCGTTATATCGGCGGTAAGCTGAATGCAAAAGACATTAAAAAAGCCGACTTCGATCTGAAAAAAACCGGGGTGTTTGTAAATCCGGAAATGATCGAAGTGCTGGATGCGATTGATGAATACGGGCTGGAAGTTGTACAGTTACATGGCGATGAAACACCGGAAATGTGCGAGGACCTGAGCAGTGAAGTAGAAGTGATCAAAGCCTTTCGTATCAAAGGCGATGAGGATATAGATAAACTCGTGGCACCATATGATGCTGTCTGCGATTATTACCTCTTCGATACCGGTGGATTAAAAGAAAGCTTTGGGGGCACCGGCCAGCAATTCGACTGGAGTATCCTGGCCAAGGCCAAGATTGAAAAACCTTTTTTCCTGAGTGGGGGCATCGGGGTTGAAGACGCGGCCCGCGTCAAAGCATTTAAACATCCTGATATGTTCGGGGTGGATATCAACAGTAAGTTTGAAGTGTCACCGGGGGTGAAGGATATGAAGTTATTGTTGCAGTTTAAGCAGGGGCTGAAGTAGGGAGTGGTGAGTGGTGAGTAGTGAGTGGGAAATGGGAATGAGTATTGTTGATTAAAAAAGTTGAAATACGGTTTGATATGGAAAGTATGAATGAGAAAGTGCTGATCGGATCGCCGAATGAGCAAGGGTATTATGGTTCATTTGGCGGGGCTTATATTCCTGAAATGCTGCATCGCAATGTGGAGGAACTCCGGACAAAGTACCTGGAGATCATGTATGAGGAGGAATTTCAAAAAGAGTTCCAGTATTTGTTACGTGATTATGTCGGAAGACCGACTCCGCTATACCTGGCGGAGCGACTGAGTAAGCGTTATGGCGCACAGATTTATTTAAAGCGCGAAGACCTTTGTCATACAGGTGCACATAAGATCAATAATACCATCGGGCAAATACTCCTGGCTCAACGACTGGGTAAGACACGTATCATTGCCGAGACCGGAGCCGGTCAGCATGGAGTGGCTACAGCAACAGTATGTGCCCTCAAGGGTATGGAATGCATAGTGTACATGGGGGAAAAAGATATTGAACGGCAGGCACCCAATGTGGCCCGGATGAAAATGTTGGGCGCGACGGTAATTCCCGCCACCAGTGGCAGTAAGACCCTCAAGGATGCGACCAATGAAGCCATCCGGGACTGGATCAATCATCCCGATGACACCCATTATATTATTGGCTCCGTAGTAGGCCCGCATCCTTATCCGGATATGGTGGCGCGTTTCCAGAGTGTGATCAGTGAAGAGATCCGGAAACAACTGCTGGAGAAGACCGGAAAGGAATTGCCTGAGTATGTGATTGCCTGTGTGGGCGGAGGCAGTAATGCAGCTGGTGCTTTTTATCATTTTATTGAAGAGCCTGCTGTAAAACTGATTGCCGTGGAAGCTGCTGGTGAAGGAGTGAACAGCGGCAAGAGTGCTGCTACCACACAGCTTGGTAAACCCGGTATCCTGCATGGCAGCAAAAGTTTATTAATGCAAACTCATGATGGACAAGTGGTGGAGCCGCATAGTATTTCTGCGGGACTCGACTATCCGGGAATCGGTCCGCTGCATGCGCATTTATTTGAAACCGGCCGGGCGAGTTTTATGAGTGCCACTGATCAGAAATCACTGAATGCGGCCTTTGAACTGGCCAAGATGGAAGGTATTATTCCCGCCCTCGAATCGGCGCATGCTTTACATGCATTGAAGATGATTAATTTTAATAAGAAGGATGTGGTGGTAATATGTCTGAGTGGGAGAGGGGATAAGGATCTGGCTACGTATATGAACACGATGAAAGCTTGAGTTTTATTATGAGCAGAATTAATAGATTATTTCAGGATAAGCCTGTTTCAGTTTTAAACGTCTACTGTACCGCGGGCTACCCCGCCCTGCACGATACCTTGCCGGTGATGCGGGCATTGCAGGAGCACGGGGCGGATCTGATCGAACTCGGTATGCCTTACAGTGATCCGTTGGCCGACGGGCCGGTGATTCAGCACAGCAGTTCAGTGGCCCTGGCCAATGGTATGACAATCCGGATACTGTTTGAACAATTGCGGGATTTCAGGAACGAAATCCAGGTGCCGGTTGTGCTGATGGGTTATATGAACCCGGTGCTGCAATATGGCTTTGAGCAGTTTTGTGCAGATGCGGCCTCCGTTGGGGTGGACGGGCTAATCCTGCCTGACTTGCCTGAATTTGAGTTTGAAAATGAATACGGCGCTATCATTAAGAAATACAACCTGGACTTTATTTTCCTGGTAACCCCGGAAACCTCCGATGAAAGGGTACGTAAACTGGACAGCCTCAGCAGCGGTTTTTTATATGCGGTTTCATCTTCTTCCACCACTGGAGGGGATAAAAGCACAACTGTATCGGAAGACTACCTGTCCCGGTTGAAAGGTCTCGGACTGAAAAACCCGGTGCTGGTTGGATTCGGAATAAAGGATAAAATCAGTTTTGACTCGGTATGTAAACAGGCCGCCGGCGGAATTATCGGCAGCGCCTATATTAAAGCCCTGGAAAACAGCACAGATGTTAATGCATCCACAAAAAGCTTTTTGTCGTCTGTCCTGAGCTGAGAAGGTTTTACTGATACCGGCCCTTTGCGTATCTTTGTACCTTATTTCAGGCTTTAAAGTTGCCCCACTTATGAAAAAAATGATATTCCTGTTTTTGCTGGCTCCTCTTTTTTCGCTGGCCCAGAAAGACCCTTCCTTTACGATCAATGGCAAACTGGCTGGTTATCCGGACGGGACCACGGTAAGGCTGGTTCGTAATGGGGATAATAGCGATCTGGCTGCTGGCGTTTTGAATCAGACGGCTTTTCAATTAAAAGGAACGGTAACTGAGCCTGTACTCTGCTTCTTATTTATCGGTACTGAGCCAAAGCCCGTAGAGATTTACGTTGAAAACAAATCTATCAGTTTTTCTGGTGATAAGTCAAAGCCTGGTGAGTATAAGATTGAAGGTTCAGCTTCTCATAAAGACTTCGATGTGTTTGTAAAGGAATTTATACCACTGGCCCAGCAACTCAGTTCACTGGCTTCTATTATTAATAATACGATGCCAGGACCAGACAGAGACAGTATGTTGTCGACGCATAAGAAAATGGAGATGGCTGTTCAGCAATCAATTGATAAAATAGTGCAGGAAAAGCCCCAATCACTGGTTACTGCCTTTGTACTTTCTGCCACTTATGGATTTAAGGAAGATCCTCAGCAGCTGGAAGAACGATATAAGAAACTGGATCCTTCAGTTAAAGAGTCCGAGGCCGGTAAACAGATTGCAACCACGATTGCTGACAGCAAGATTGGAGCAATCGGTTCCCTCGCCACTGATTTTACCCAGGCTGATACCTCCGGTACCCCGGTTGCTCTTTCCTCCTTCAGAGGGAAATATGTGCTGGTGGATTTCTGGGCAAGCTGGTGCGGCCCCTGCCGCCAGGAAAATCCAAATGTGGTAGAAAATTTCAAAAAGTTCAGTCCAAAGAATTTTACCGTGCTGGGTATTTCGCTGGATCGCCCTGGACAAAAAGAAAGATGGATAGAAGCCATACATGAGGACAATCTTACCTGGACACATGTAAGCGATCTGCAATTCTGGAATAATGCAGTTGCCCGGCTGTACCGGATTCAGAGTATTCCGCAGAATTATCTCCTGGACCCCGAAGGAAAAATCATTGCCAAGAACCTACGGGGTCCCGCGCTGGAGGCGAAATTGTGTGAATTGCTCGGATGTAACTAATCAGTCGGTAGTCAGGAGTCGGTAGTCAGGAGTAAACAGCCCTTCCTCAGGTCATTTACATACTGGTTTGAGCAATTCTGTTTAGTCGGTTTTTACTTTTTATTTTTTACTTTTTAATTCACGTCTTTCCCCTCTTTGAGTTTATCAATCATTCCCTGAACGGACTTTTTGTTTTGTTCATCAGGAGCCTGGGGTATGGCCAGATTTGCATATTTCAATGCGTTTTTAAAATCACCAACGCCCGAATATCCACGTACCAGTCCCATTAAGGTGGTGAACTGATTTGGGTATTTTGTAAAATTCAACTTGAATACGTCCAGCGCTTCTTTGGGCTGTTTCAGGCTGAGTAACTGACGTCCATACTGGTGGATATCAATAATACTTCCCATCGGAAGGGCTTTTTTCATCACGGCGGCCGCTTCTTCATTACGCCCCAGTTTCTCCAGGATCTTTGCTTTTGTCACCCAGGTTGTAAATACAAATTCACCTCCAAAATTCCGGCTGCTGGCAGAGTCTGCCCAAAGCAAGGCCTCTTCAAGATTCGTATTCCGTTGCAGACACCAGTTGGCGGCCTGATTCCAGCTCAGCCAGTAAAAACCTTTATCAGTCCTCAGTTCCTGCCGGAAAGAAGCAATCTGCGTTTTAAGGTAGTCCACTTCAATTTTAAAAGGGATGGACAGTTTCTCCCACTGCAGGGTTACGATAGCACTGTTTTCCGTTTCCTGACTGAATTCATATTTCAGCCATTCTACGGACTTGTCCAACGGCACCGGTTTTACTTTCACCCGCAGCGCATCTTCTTTTTCGCTATAATAGTAATGCCCCCAGGAACCTGAATTATTTGAAAAGATAAGCGTGCATTCAACCGGATCATAGGCAATAAAAAAACCGTATTTCCCGGCGGGCAGCGGTTTACCTTCGATCATGACATCAGTGCTGAGTTCGATGGTAGTGTTTTCATTCGCACCGGCCCGCCAGGGAGAGGATTTGCTGCTTCCAAATTCAGGATCGGCAAATCCTTTATGTACGAGTTCTCCCCATACTTTTCCTTCCCGTCCTTTAACTCCAGGACGGTCGTAATGGATGGTTACAGCGGTTATACCAATCTGTTCACTGACAGACGCTTTTTTATTACCACCGCTGGGTAACATGGTTAACGAGCGTTGTGCCTGGCTGATAGTAAAGGTCAGCACAATAAATGTAAGGAGCAGGAAC
>CAUJFR010000490.1 GCA_963169885.1 Bacteroidota bacterium | reverse complement strand
TTTCCGTCCCAGGTACGCATAGGGTAACCTTTATACCGGCCCTGGTTTTCCACCAGGTACTCTTTATTGAAGATATGCGGCTGGTAATAAAAGAAGCCGGATTGTTCTTTTTTCAGCCAGGCCTTTGATACAAGGATCTGGTCAAAAAGACCCCAGGCATCCTGGTAGGCAAGCGTGCCGATTCCTTTTTTATACATATCCATCCAGGGATTGTACATACCGCCCGGTGGCACATCTTTCTCTTTTCCTTTGGCATTTATGATTCCGGACACACTTTCATTAGTAGGATCATCATTGAGGTCGCCCATAACCACTACTTTGGCATTGGGTTCCAGCCGGGCTATCGAATCCATATGATTCCGGCAAACCTGCGCTGCCGCATTTCGGGCCGGCGCACTTCTGACTTCTCCTCCGCTGCGGCTGGGCCAGTGATTTACATAAATATGAATCGTTTCACCATCCAGCTTACCCTTTACCCAAAGGATATCACGGGTGAAATAAGCATCTTTCGAACCGCCGGGTAATTGCACAAATAATTTATCGCTGGCTTCTACCACAAAGTATTTCGGATTATACAGCAGGCCTACATCCACTCCCCGGATATCTTTTGAATCATAATGCACGATCTTATAATTCCTTTTGGCAATAGCCGGCTGCTTTACCAGGTCATTCAATACTGTATCATTTTCCACTTCTGCCACACCCAATAATGCCGGACCGTCCGGGTTCAGTTCGGTGCCGATCTGGGAAATGACCGTTGATAATTTTGTCAGTTTATTCAGATAGATCGCTGTTCCATAGTTCCGGTCACCCTGTGGCAAAAACTCCTCATCATTGGTCATGGTGTTATTGACCGTGTCATATAAATTTTCCAGGTTATAAAAAGCAATGACGGCGCTCTTATACTCTTTTTTTTGCGCAGGTAAGCTGACGCAACTCAGTACTAGGAAAAATACGATAGTAATACGGCTCATAATATTCATATAAAGGGGTACAAAAGTACTGAATGATTGGACGAACTGACACAGAAATTCGCTGCAGCTACGTATTACGGAATTATTATGTGCTTAAATTTTTTTAAAAGCCAAATAGAACATCAGTAATTTTGCACTCTCGTTTAAATAAACTGACATGCTAAAAAACAAACTGCTGCTGCTGTTCTGCTGCATTTCCTTCGCGGCCGGAGCACAGGTGGACTCCACAGCAAAAAAAGACACTGCAATCATCGATGAATTAAAAGACGGCGTACTGGATAATATCCCCACCGTTTCCCTGGATGAAAATGACATGGGAGATGGCGGCAACCAGAACATCTCCTCCCTGCTTACTGCCGGCAGGGATCCTTTTTATTCTGCCGCTTCTTTCAATTTCAGCGCGGTACGTTTCCGTATCCGCGGGTACGACAATGATCTCTTCAGTACGTACATGAATGGGATCCCGATGGATAACCTGGACAATGGGTTTACCCCATTTGGCCTCTGGGGCGGATTAAATGATGTGATGCGTAACAGGGATGTTTCCTGGGGTCTTCGTTACAATACATTTGCTTTCGGGGATATCGGGAGCAATACCAATATTGATTCCCGTGCCAGCAAGCAACGGGCGCAAACAAGCCTCAGCTATGCGGCGTCCAACCGGAATTACAATAACCGGATCATGCTGACCCACTCAACCGGTGTCAGTAAGAAGGGCTGGGCTTTTTCCCTCAGCGGCAGCCGCCGTTGGGCCGACGAAGGTTATGTTCCCGGTACCTATTATAACGGATGGGGCTATTTTGCCGCGGTGGATAAACGGATCGGTCAGCGACACCTGCTTTCCTTTACCACATTCGGTGCCCCAACAGAAAACGGACGGCAAGGGGCCGCCGTTCAGGAAATGATGGACCTCGCCGGTACCAACTATTATAACCCGAACTGGGGTTATCAGAACGGGGAGAAAAGAAACGCGAGCATCGGCAGAACCCACCAGCCGGTATTTATTCTCACCCATGATTTCAGACTGAATAATAAAACCACACTGACCACGGCAGCCGGGTATTCTTTCGGCAACCGCAGTGTTACCGCCCTTGACTGGTACAATGCCGCGGATCCACGTCCGGATTATTACCGGTACCTGCCGAGCTATACCAGCACCTGGGCCAGTTCCACCGATCCTTCACAGGGACAACAACTGTATGACCTGATGAAGAATGATATCAATTACCGCCAGATCAACTGGCAGAACCTGTACAATGTGAACAGGGCCAGTATGGCCACGATCAATGATGCGAATGGTATCACCGGCAACAGTGTAACAGGACAGCGCTCCCGCTATATCATCGAAGAACGGATCATCAATACCAAACGATTTAATGCAAACTCGGTATTGAATACAAAATTCGGTGAGCATATTGATTTTACTGCAGGGGCATCCTTCCAGCAGCAGAATAATCATTACTTTAAGAAAGTAGATGATTTACTCGGCGGACAGTTTTACGTAAACGTTAACCAGTTTGCTGAAAGAGATTTTCCGGTGGATAATTCCGCCAACCAGTTTGACCTTGATCATCCTAACCGCATTCTGTATCAGGGGGATAAATTCGGGTATGATTATAACATCAATATTTCAAGGGCCGCCGGCTGGGCCCAGGGTGTTTTCCGGTTTAATCAAGTAGACTTCTTCCTGGCCGGGAACCTTTCTTATACAAAATTCTACCGCGAAGGAAATGTACGGAACGGACTGTTCCCTTCAGATTCTAAAGGGAAAGGTGCCGTGAATGAGTTTACGGATTATGCGGTGAAAGGCGGACTGACGTACAAAATTGACGGGCGCAATTATGTATTTGTAAATGGTTCATACCAGACACGCGCCCCTTATTTTGAGAACGTGTTTATTTCTCCCCGTACCCGCAACGCCCAGCAGGACAATGTAACCAGCGAAACCATTCAGACCGTGGAAGGTGGTTATATTATGAATGCCCCTAAATTTAAAATCCGCCTGAGTGGTTATTATACCCGCTTCCTGGACGGAGTGGATGTCATGTCTTTCTATCATGACACGTACCAGAACTTTGTGAACTATGCGATCAATGGCATCGATAAACTGCATTTTGGCGGCGAATTCGGCATTGAAGCCAGGCTGACACCAACCATTACCCTGAATGCCGCGGCTGCAGTGGGACGTTATTATTACGACAGTAAGCAATCCGCCGTAATCACCGTAGATAACAGTGCTTCCGTACTGGGGCGTCAGCTGATTTATGCGGAGAATTTCAGACTACCGTCCACACCCATGGAGGCCTATAGCTTTGCCTTCAACTACCGCTCTCCCAAGTTCTGGTTCATCAGCCTTACCGGTAACTACTTTGATAAATCCTATCTCAGTATGAATCCGCTGCGCCGTACCTGGGATGCCTTACAGTATGTTGCACCGAAGAGTGATGCTTACAATGAAATTTTTAACCAGACACAGTTCGATGCACAGTACACCGTTGATTTCTTCGGCGGATATTCCTGGAAATTGCCAAAGAGTTTTGAAGTGAATAAAAAGGCTACGTTCCTGGTATTTAATGTGGGGGTCAACAATATCCTGAACAATAAGGATATCGTTACCGG
>CAUJFR010000489.1 GCA_963169885.1 Bacteroidota bacterium | reverse complement strand
CCTGATGGAGCATGATAAAGGGGTGATCAGTCATGTGATGTGCGGCTTTAATTATTTTGATCCGCACGGACATGAAGCCGGTAATCAGTCCTTACATTCCATCCAGATCTACGGTGATTATGGCAATATGCGGTTGATCGGTTATGACTGGGAAACGAACGGCGTGATGCTGGATGTACATTGGGATAAGCCGGCTGAACTCGTCTGCACCGATAAAGGCGGCTATGAGTGGCAGGAAGGGGCAAGAGTAGTGGGGGAAAGTATTGTCAATGGCACAGAGCCCCGGATCAATGTGGAACATGCCCTGCATGTACTTGAGATTATTGAGGCAGCCCGCAAATCTTCTGATACAGGAATGAAAATTAAACTGAAAAGTAAATTCCCCTTTCCCATAGTTAAATAAATTAATGATATGAAACTCGCTATTCTCGGATCCGGATTTATTTCCCGTTTTTATGCAGACTCACTCGTGGCACAACGAAGAAAGGATACGATTGTGTCGGTGTATAGTCGTACGGAAGTCAATGCTAAAAAGTTTGCGGATGACTATGGAGTCCCGCATTACAGCACCAGTATAAAAGAATGTGTATCCCACCCGGACGTAGAAGCGGTGATCATCGGATTGTCCAACGATATGCACCTGATCGCCGTATTGGAGAGCGCTTCGGCGGGGAAGCATGTATTATGTACCAAACCGCTTGGACGGAATGCTGCAGAAGCCCTACAGATGTTGCAGGCGGTGGACAAGGCCGGGGTGACCGGAGGTTACCTGGAGGATCTTTGTTATACACCCAAGTTTTTAAAATCATTGACTGCCGTGAAGAATGGCAGTATCGGAGAAGTCATCTGGGCCAAGAGCCGGGAGACACATCCGGGTCCGCACAGCGACTGGTTCTGGGATAAAGAAAAATCAGGAGGCGGGGCGATGATCGACCTGGGTTGTCATTGCGTGGAGATCAGCCGCAATTTTATCGGAAAAAATATCAGGCCGGTGGAAGTAATGTGCTGGGCTGATACCCGGGTGCATCCGATCGATGCGGAGGACAATGCGATCGGACTGGTCAAATATGAGAATGGTGCTATCGGGCAGTTTGAAGTCAGCTGGACCTTTCGTGGCGGTATGGACCTGCGCGATGAAGTGATGGGTACCGAAGGCACGATCTGGGCCAATAATTTTCTCCGGACCGGTTTTGAAATGTTCACCACGGGCAAAGGCAGTAATTATGTAGCCGAAAAGGCGGAAACCAATGCCGGCTGGCTCTTTCCGGTGGGCGATGAAGTACATGAGCTCGGTTATAGCCACATGTTTACCGATATGTTTGATTCGATCGACAAAGGAATCCAGCCTGCGGAAACCTTTTATGACGGATATATTGTGAACGCAATACTGGATGCGGCGTACCTTTCAGCAAAGACCCGGCAATGGGAGCCCGTTCAATTGGCTGACTGGAGGGGTGTGGCTGAACAAAAGCAGGTAAAGGAAATGAGTTCTTATAATGAGGAGTATTACCTGATCAAGGAAGAGGTTTTGCCCACCGGTGAAAAGAAATATATTATTAAGCATAAAAAAACGGGGTCCATCGAAAGAAGATAATGCAACTACAACACAAAAATTTAGTCATCATTGGTGGTACTACCGGAATGGGCTTTTCCGCTGCCAAAGCTTTTGTGGCAGAAGGGGCACGTGTAGTGGTGGTTGGGCGCAATGAACAATCGGTGGCCAATGCTGCTGAGCAACTCGGGAACGCAGCACTGGCCATCAGTGGGGACGCCACACAACCGGATACGGCCAACAAAGCGATAGCATTATGTCTTGAACGTTTTGGTGGTTTTGACGGCATCTATCATGTGGCCGGAGGCAGTGGCCGGAATATGGGCGATGGTCCGCTTCATGGTCTCAGTCTTGAAGGTTGGAACTGGACCCTGAATATGAACCTCACTTCACTGATGCTATCTAACCAGGCGGCCGTGCAGCATTTTCTGGCATTGAAGAAAGGAGGAACGATCCTCAATATGGGATCCGTATTAGGTTTTTCACCGTCACCCGAACATTTCTCCACGCATGGATATGCGGCTGCCAAGTCGGCGATCATTGGTTTCAGTAAATCTATTGCAGCCTTTTATTCAAAAGATAATATCCGGGTGAATGTGATTGCCCCGGCCCTGGTGGAAACACCCATGGCTCAGCGGGCTGCGAATAATCCGGAAATACTGTCTTTTATCCGTTCCAAACAACCACTGGATGGAGGCCGGATCGGTCGCCCCGATGATTGTGACGGGCTGGCCTTGTATTTTATGAGTGATCAGTCGAAGTTCACCACCGGCCAGGTAGTGGCAGTGGATGGCGGCTGGTCGGTCAGTGAACCATAAATTAACTGTGTATGAAATCTATTGGTATTGATATCGGGGGTACACGGATTAAGGCCGTTCTGATTGATAAAGACGGGAACGTATTATACCACTGTTACCGGCCAACGGAAGATAATGCAGCTATGTCCTGGCGGCAGACAGTGATCGATATTGCCCGGGAGATCAAAGCTAAGTTTGACGACAAGGAGCTGGTGTTGGGAATATCCGCGCCCGGATTGCCCAATGAGAATAATACAGCAATTGCCTATATGCCCGGACGGATGCAGGGATTGGAGCATTTCAACTGGCAGGCCAGTCTGAAAATCCCCGCCTGTGTATTGAATGATGCAGTGGCGGCGATGGTTGCTGAAGCCTGGTTCGGGGCGGCCCGGAAAAAGAATAATGCAGTAATGGTAACCCTGGGTACCGGTGTGGGCGGGGCCATCCTTATAGATGGAAAACCCTACCAGGGGGCTTTTAATAAAGCCGGCCATATCGGTCATATGGTCATCGATGATGAAGGGGATCCCGATGTGACCGGCATGCCCGGCAGCCTGGAAGAATGTATCGGGGAATGCACGATCGTCAAAAGAACCGGAGGGAAATTCAACAGCACCCGGGAAATGATTGAAGCCATGAAAAACGGGGATGAATATGCGAAAAATACCTGGTTAAAATCCGTCCGTCAGCTGGCGATTGGCCTTTCCAGTATTACGAATGTCCTGTCACCGGAGACGATTGTATTGGGTGGCGGGATTACAGAAGCTGGTCCGGAGCTGTTTGACCCGCTGAATGAATATATGGCAAAATATGAATGGCGCACTGGTGGCAAAAAGACGGAGATTGTAAAAGCCATTTTCGGTGACCTGGCCGGGGCGGTGGGTGCTGCATTTTACGCGATGCGCCTTTGTACAAAAAATGAAATACACCTGAA
>CAUJFR010000488.1 GCA_963169885.1 Bacteroidota bacterium | reverse complement strand
CAGGAGACGATGAATAAATACCCGGTCCCCTTTGTGCAGCATGAACAGGGACAGTGGTGCGTGTTCCCCGATTTTGAAGAGATCAACCTTTACACTGGTGCATACAAGGCCCGGAATTTCGAATTGTTCCGCGAGGACATGAAGGCACAGGGATTATTGCCGTTGGCACCTGCCTTCCTGCAAGCTTCCGGTAAACTCCAGGCGCTCTGTTATAAAATGGAAATGGAACGGTCGCTACGCACGAAGGATCTGGCCGGTTTTCAGTTACTCGGTTTACAGGATTTCCCCGGACAGGGTACGGCCCTGGTGGGAGTACTGAATGCATTTTATAAAGAGAAGGGCTATATCAATGCGGCGCAATTCAGGCAGTTCTGCAATAGTGTGGTGCCATTGGTGCGTCTGCCGCGTTTTACATTTTCAAATAACGAGGAAGTAACAGCCGCCATTGAATTGTATCAGTATGGTCCGGCAGATATGAATAATACCATACTGGACTGGAAGCTGACCGATCAAAAAGGAAATATCATACAAAGTGGAAGTACGCCGGCAAAAAATTACAGCCGGGGTAACTTACATGAAGTGGGTTCGGTCACATTTCCGTTGACAGGGATCAGCGCTCCGCAGGAATTGCAATTGATCGTTTCTGTGAAAGGGACAACGTTCCGCAACCAATGGCCGATCTGGGTTTATCCTGCCAGTTTACCTATGGTGGAATTGACAGACCTTCCGGATCGGCTTGAAACAGATACTTTGGATGAAAAGGCAATAGCGATATTAAATAACGGGGGTAAGGTAATCCTGAACCTGTATGGAAAAGTGACAAAAGGGCGCGAAGTGGTACAAGCTTTTACCCCCGTATTCTGGAATACCTCCTGGTTCAAGATGCGGCCACCTCATACACTTGGACTGCTGATTGATTCCGCCAGTCCTGCATTCCGTTTTTTCCCTACCGCTTCTCATAGTGACCTTCAGTGGTGGGAGGTGGTCACCCATTCACAGGTCATGCACCTGGAAGATTTTTCACCATCCATGCCGGTACTTATACGGCCTATTGATACCTGGTTTATGAACCGTAACCTAGGGCTGGCTTTTGAAGCCCGCATAGGGAAAGGACGATTACTGGTAACCAGTATTTCACTCAATCAAAATTCAGCGGTGATGCGACAGTTGCGGTTTTCCCTGTATCAGCACCTATTGTTTTCAACGGAGTGGAGTAATACCAGTGTAAGTCCCGAACAGATCCGTGCCCTGACGGCTGAGTCCTCCCGTTTTGTATTTGATGCCTATACCAAAGACAGTCCGGATGAATTAAAACCGATAAAGAATACGAAGCAATAATTGAAAGAAGTTTAAAATAGTGTTTTTATGAAAAAGATTTTACTGATTGGTCTCCTGCAATTCACGGGTTTACTGGTCATCGCCCAGCAAAAGCAGATCCAGTACCTCTCCGGTACCGATGCGGCCCATACCGTGCAATGGGATTTCTTCTGTACCGCCGGTCGGTATAGCGGCGAATGGAAAAAGATACAAGTGCCTTCCTGCTGGGAACAACAGGGCTATGGCAATTATAATTACGGTCGTGATTATAAGACCAACGGAAAGAACGCCCGTTTCTATGATGAGAAAGGAATGTATAAATATTCCTTTACGGTACCCGCAGGCTGGAAAGGCAAGCAGGTGAATATTGTTTTCGATGGCAGCATGACCGATACCGAGGTAAAGATCAACGGCAAATCAGCAGGTGCCATACACCAGGGCGCTTTCTACCGCTTCAAGTATGATATCAGCAAACTGCTCAACTATGGTAAAGCGAATACCCTTGAAGTCACGGTAAGCAAGATGAGCAGCGATGCATCCGTGAACAACGCGGAGCGGCTGGCCGACTACTGGGTCTTCGGCGGCATCTTCCGTCCCGTCTTCCTGGAAGCCATGCCCGCGAATTATATCGACTATGTGGGGATCGATGCCAAAGCCGATGGAATGTTCAACATGCAGGTATGGCCAAAAGGATTGACGAATGATGCGGTAGTGGTAACCACCATTTCCGATGCAGCCAATAAAAAGCTGATGCAGGTAAAAACGCGTGTGTCAAAATCAGCAGAGAACGTTATTGTGAAAGTGGGAATCCCGGCAATAAAGACCTGGACTTCTGAGACCCCCAATCTGTATACAGCCACTGTGGTTTTACAAGACCCCATGGGAAAGAAATTGTATGAACTCACTGAGAAATTTGGATTCAGAACCATTGAAATAAAATACGGACAAGGCATTTATATCAATGGCACGCAGGTAAAATTCAAAGGGGTCAACCGTCACTGCTGGTGGCCCGAGACGGCCCGTTCACTCAGTAAAGAGCAGGAAAGAATGGATGCGTTGTTGTTGAAAGAAATGAACATGAATGCCGTTCGTTGTTCGCATTATCCGCCTGATAAGTATTTTCTTGAGTTATGTGACAGTCTGGGTATCTATGTACTGAACGAACTGGCCGGTTGGCAAAAATATTATTCTTCCAAAGCCGGTGAGCCCCTGGTTAAAGAACTCGTGTTGCGTGACCTGAACCATCCTTCCATTATTTTATGGGATAATGGTAATGAGGGTGGCACGAATAAAGACCTCGATGATGATTTTGTGAAATGGGATTTTCAAAAGCGTCCTGTGATTCATCCGCATCACCGTCCGGGTAATCAGTTCAACGGCATTGACTGCAACCACTATGAGGATTATTACAGCACGCAGAAAATACTGAATGATTCACTGATCTATATGCCCACCGAAATGCTCCATGCCCAGGATGATGGCGGCGGTGGTTCTGCTATGGAAGATTTCTGGAACCTGCACTGGAGTGCACAAAAGAGTGGCGGTGTCTTCATCTGGGCCATGGTGGATGAAGCGGTGGTACGTACGGATCTCAACAATGCCCTCGA
>CAUJFR010000487.1 GCA_963169885.1 Bacteroidota bacterium | reverse complement strand
GCCCTACTTATCCTACTGCTGTGGAAAGCTTTTGCCAACTGAATGTTGGCATTAGCCCGGCACCTCTTTACCTTCGCCGCTATGCCACCAATTGCCTGGGAAGAAATTCTCTTTTATTTCTTTATTGCCCTGACCCTTATCCAGCTGTTTTATTATGGCCGGTTTTTCAGCCGGGTTGCTTTTTTTAAACCCAAAGAACAACAGCAATCCAGGCAGCATCCGGTTTCCGTAATCATTTGCGCCCGTGATGAGGATGAAAACCTGGCCCGAAACCTGCCCGGGGTATTGGTGCAGCAATACAGCAGCAGCCATGAACTGGTGGTGGTAAATGATAATTCACTGGATGACTCCAAGTATATTTTACAGGAGCTGAAAAAAACATTTAAATCCCTTCATGTGGTCGAACTGACCCAGGAGGCCAAGCTGATCTCCGGAAAAAAATATCCGTTGTCCATCGGCATCCGCGAAGCCAAATATGAAGTGCTGCTGCTGACCGATGCAGATTGTGTACCAGCAAGTGAACACTGGATTCAGAAAATGCAGGAAGCGTATACCGGGGGCATTGAAATTGTATTAGGCTACGGAGCTTATCATCGCCGCCGGGGCTTGCTTAACAAGCTGATCCGGTTTGAAACTTTTCATACGGCACTCCAATACCTGTCGTATGCCTTATCGGGCATTCCGTATATGGGAGTGGGCCGTAATCTTTCGTATAAGAAAGACCTGTTCCTGCGTAACAAGGGTTTTGCCTCTATCAATCATATTCCCAGCGGGGATGATGATCTGTTTATCAACCGGGTGGCGACCAACGAAAATACGGCAGTGGTGATCGATCCGGATGCCATTACCCGTTCTATACCCAAAACCACCTGGGGCGGCTGGTTAAGACAAAAATCAAGGCATTACACCACGGCTAAGTTTTATAAACCCAAACATAAATTCCTGTTGGGATTATACTTCGGCTCCCAGTTTTTATATTACCCTGCATTTGCGGCAGCAGCCATTTTCTTCGACTGGCGTTTTGTATTACCGGTATTCGGCCTCCGGCTGATCCTGCAGGGAATTGTCTTGTATAAATCCATGAAGAAAATGGGTGAGGCCGATCTCTGGCCCTGGTTTATTTTCCTTGATATGTGGATGTTCTTTTATTATCTCATCTTTGCACCGGCTTTGTGGAGAAGACCCCGCCGGAGCTGGAACTGACCTGAATGTTTATGCAACACATCGACATCCTTTATAAATATTTTACGGAATTCACTCCGCAACAGCAGGAACAATGGCAGCAGCTGGAAGGGTTGTATAAAGAATGGAATGAAAAGATCAATGTGATTTCCAGGAAGGATATAGACGGTTTATATGAAAAACATGTCCTGCATTCACTCAGTATTGCGGCTTCATTTGAATTTGAACCCGGGATGGAGATCATTGATATCGGAACCGGAGGCGGGTTTCCTGGTATCCCGCTGGCCATTTTTTTTCCGGAAGTGAAGTTTTTGCTGGCGGACAGTATTGCCAAAAAACTGAAAGTGGTGGAGGCCGTGGCCGCAGGAATCGGACTGACCAATATCAGCACCCGCCATACCCGCGCAGAAGAAATAAAGAACCAGAAATTCGATTTTGCCGTTTCACGGGCTGTGGCGCCGTTAAAAGAATTATGGTCCTGGGCCCGCCCATTGCTTAAAACCAAACCGATGTCACCTGATGCTCAACATAAACCTGGTTTAATCTGTCTGAAAGGCGGCGATCTGGCAAAAGAAATACAGGAAAGTGGCACCCGGCCACATATGATTGAAATAAAGGAATTGTTCCCCGAAGAATTTTTCCAGGAAAAATACCTGCTCTACGTACCCCGGTAAAATATACCACTTTGTGGTATTGGAGCCTATTGATTAATTGCAGAACTTTAAAGAATGAGGCAGATTACAGTTTTTATTGTAGATGATAATAAAGAGCTTAGAAATGCCCTCGAAGAGATTGTTTCGATGTCCGAAGGTTATCGCTGTATCGGAACGGCCAGTTCTGCGGAAGAAGCCGTAGACCGTATTCCCATTATCCGCCCGGATGTGGTACTAATGGATATTAACCTGGGGACGGAAGAAAGTGGTATTGATGTGGTTCGTACCCTGAAACCCCGGATACCCGATACCAATTTCATGATCTGTACCGTGTATGAAGAAGACGAGAAAATATTTGAGGCCCTCAGTGCCGGGGCAAGCGGGTATATCCTGAAAAAAACACCGCCGGGCCGGATGCTTGAAGCCATCCGGGAACTATATGAAGGCGGTGCCCCCATGAGCAGCCAGATTGCCCGTAAAGTAGTGGCCGCTTTTCAGCATCAGCAAAGCCAGCATAGTTTCACCGATCCGGAAAAACTGAATGTACTGACCCCGCGTGAAATGGAAATACTTGAACTCCTTTCCAAAGGACTGATGTATAAAGAAATTGCTACACAAACCTTTCTGAGTCCGGAAACCGTCAGAAAGCACGTTTATCATATCTACGAAAAATTACACGTTACCAACCGCGTAGCAGCCGTCAATAAGTACTACGGGAGGTAAAATTTGCAGGTTTTTGCGGGTTATTTTTTCAAAAGGGGCAAAAAATACCACAAAAGTGGTATTTGAGGGTATCTGCAGTCAGCCTACTTTTGGGTAAGTAAAAAGCATTACAAGAACCCTTAACCTTAAACTTATCCTGTCACCCGATATAGGGCCTTGATTCAAACCATTGACAAAGCCCCTGCTTTCCAGCAGGGGCTTTACTTTTTAGGTGAATCAGTTGTTTTACATTACCATTTCAGTTCCAGCCTGTTATTCTTCCGGTCAATATCCGCCATCCGGAGAGAGGGATCAATCTCGACCAGGCTGAAATCAGCCAAGCGCCGGCTGGTTTCAATCGTATAGGTGCTGTGCGTCCATTTCCAGGGCGCATATACCGTACGGGTAATAGCTGAATCCTCCACCGGTTTACTGCCATACATCAGGTTAAGCGGGATATAATGCAGTTCCTTACTGCCATCTTTAAAACTTATCTGGAGGTCAACAGGCATGGGCATCAGACCGGCCCGGTTCAGCCTCACTTTGGTCTTGCCCCCTTCTTCCCACAAGCTATCAATACTGTAATCAATGGTCTTGGTGGAATTGACCCAATACTCTTTGTACCAATCCAGTTTCATATCACTGACTTTCTCCGCAATCCGGATAAAGTCGCTGGCATTGGGATGTTTGAATTTCCACTTATTATAATATTCAATCAGGATCCGGTCTCTGACCGACGCCCCGGTTATATACCCCAGTTGTTCCAGGAATACGGCCCCCTTGGAATAAGCTGCTGCTCCATAGGCGCTATTGGTATTAAAATGATCTGCGTGCGTAGTCAGGGGTTCTTCCTTGCCGCTTTTTGCCAGCGACTGGTAGCCCCGGTAGTTCCCATCAAAGGCAAATCCCTTGCTATTATCGAGATAGGCGGTTACCAGGTCTTCCGCATAGGATGTAAAGCCTTCGTCCATCCAGCCATAGAGCGATTCATTGGTGCCGAGGATTCCATAGTACCAGTTGTGCAGCCATTCATGAAGCCAGGCTCCCGGACCGATCAGCAAAGTGGCCATCGGGTATTCCATCCCCCCATCACCCCCATGCACAAACGAAAATTGCCTGTACGGATAGGTGCCGAATTTCTTCTCCATAAAGGGAAGCGCCCGCTGGGCATCATCCAGTATCTGTTCCCAGGCAGCCGCCTGCACATTGCTGATTTTATAGAGAAGGTGAAACGTCAGGCTGTCCCTGGCTTTTACTGATTTATGAATAAAATCCGGATCCGCCGCCCACATGAAATCATGCACATTGGGTGCGAGGAATCGCCAGGTCAGTTTATCACCGGCAGGCCGTACCACTTTGGCACCCGGTGCTTCATATCCATACCCGATCTGGTTGGGATTCTGCAGGTAACCGGTTCCGCCCAGGATATATTTTTTATCAATCGAGATACTTACATCATAATCGCCCCAAACTCCATAAAACTCCCGGCCCACATACGGGGTGGGATGCCAGCCTTCATAATCATATTCGCAAAGCTTGGGATACCACTGGCTCATGGAGAACCTCACTTTACTGGAGGGATTATCCCGGCCACTGCGCCGGATCTGCAGGGGCACCTGGGCCTTGAACTCCATATCAAAAACAACTTTGGACTTTGGCAAAATGGGTTTATCCAGTCTGACTTCCAGGATGGTCTCATCCATCAGGAATTGTTGCGCCCTTCCATTCATTTTAAGCGACAGAATTTCCTGGTACCCGATTTCATCAGGTTTGAGCTTCTGGATGCGGTCCTTTACCCGCATATCCCAGTCTGCCCCGCGCCCGGCTGTGATCGTTCCCTGCCGGCGGCTACGGGTATCCATCATACTGCCAGGCTGGAAGGCGTTGAAGTACAAATGATAGAAAACCCGGGTCAATGTATCCGGAGAATTATTCCAGTACTCGAGTTTCTGTTTGCCGGTAAACTGATTGGCCTGCACATTCATGTCAATATTCATGACATATTTCACTTTCTGCTGCCAGCGGTCTGGCTGGGCAACGGCGGTTTGAAGTGCGAGCACTGTAATCAGGGAGAAAAAAACCTGTTTATTCATTTATTCTGGTTTGAATTGGTAAATTTCGCCAAATACCTGTTATGATAAAAAGAAAATTGATTGACGGTTATCCTTTTGTTGCTTACCAGCCGGAGGAGGTTTCTGCGGATGAAATGAAACAGCGAAGCCTTGATTTCTATACCCGATTGCAGGAGCGACGTTCTACCAGGGATTTTTCGGACCGGCCGGTGCCCAGGGAGGTGATAGAATCGGTTATCCGGACAGCCGCCACCGCACCCAGCGGGGCACATAAACAACCCTGGACCTTTTGTGTGGTGGAAAACCAGGACCTCAAAAAAGTCATCCGGGAAGCGGCTGAAAAAGAAGAATATGAAAGTTATACTGGCCGTATGCCGGAGGAATGGCTGGCGGATCTGCGCCCGTTACAGACGGACTGGCAAAAACCTTTTTTAACAACCGCCCCCTTCCTGATTGTGGTTTTTAAAAAAAGTTACGAACTAAAAGAGGATGGCCGGAAAGGAAATGTGTATTATGGCAGTGAGAGTTGCGGACTGGCCTGTGGTTTTCTGCTGGCAGCCATTCACCAGGCCGGATTGGCGGCCCTTACCCATACGCCATCGCCGATGAATTTTTTAAGTCAACTATTGAAACGGCCGGAGAATGAAAAACCCTTTTTGCTGATCCCGGTTGGATATGCGGCGGAGGATTGCTGGGTACCGGATCTGCAACGTAAAGCACTGGAAGAAGTATCGGTCTGGTATTAGGATTTACCCGCAACAATAAGGACAATTTCTCCCTTTACTGTTTTTTCGTTGAAATACGCAGCGACTTCCTGTAAACTACCTCTCTTATTTTCCTCGAACATTTTAGTTAATTCGCGGCTCACGCTGCATAAACGTTCGGGGCCAAAATAAGTGGCCATTTCCTCCAGGGTCTTTACCAGTCGCATCGGTGATTCATAAAAGATCATGGTCCGCTCCTCTTCCGCCAGTTGTTTCATCAGGGTTTGCCGGCCCTTTTTCAAGGGCAGGAAGCCTTCAAAACAAAAACGATTGGAGGGAATACCGCTGTTGACGAGTGCCGGTACAAATGCCGTAGCCCCGGGCAACGATTCCACTTTCACACCGGCTTTGATACAGGCCCTTACCAACAGAAAGGCCGGATCGGAAATACCAGGTGTACCGGCATCAGTAATAATCGCCATCTTCTTTCCTTCCAGCAACTGACTGACGAGATGGTCCACCACTTTATGCTCGTTGTGTTGATGATAGGGCGTAACCGGTTTACTGATCTGGTAATGATTCAGCAGGTGCGAACTGGTCCGGGTATCTTCCGCCAATATGAGATCCACCTCCTTCAGCACTTCAAGTGCACGAAGCGTGATGTCTTTGAGATTACCGATGGGGGTGGGGACGAGGAATAACAAGGTTGAAGGTTGAGGGTTGAGAGTTGAGAGTTGAAAGGTTAATAAGTTGATAGGTTGACAAGGATGAATCCTAAGAACCCGACCTTGTCAACCTGTAAACTTTTCAACCTTTCAACTTATAAAAA
>CAUJFR010000486.1 GCA_963169885.1 Bacteroidota bacterium | reverse complement strand
CATCCAGGATATAAAAAGTTTTTCCTGTATCCCGTTTGGCCAGTTCTGTCGATAATTTCACCCGCTGCGCTTCACCCCCGCTAAGGGTTACGGCCGACTGACCGAGGGTGATATAGCCCAGCCCTACTTCTTCCAGCACTTTGATCTTCCGGTACAGATATGGTACCGGCTGGAAAAACTCCACCGCTTCTTCCACCGTCATTTCCAGTACATCGGCAATGGATTTTCCTTTAAAGCGTATCTCCAGCGTTTCACGGTTGTATCGTTTCCCATTGCATTTTTCACAATGCACATATACATCGGGCAGGAAATTCATTTCAATCACCCGCATACCCCCTCCTTCACACACATCACAACGCCCGACCTTTACATTAAAGGAGAAACGGCCTGCATTGTAGCCCCGGATCTTTGATTCCGGCAGGGAGGCAAATAAGGTCCTGATCTCTGTAAAGAATCCACAATACGTGGCAGGATTACTTCGCGGGGTACGTCCGATCGGCGACTGGTCAATCTCAATTACCTTATCAATCAGTTCAAGTCCCTTGATGGATTTGTATTCCAGCGGGGTCATCTTCGAACCGAAAGCATGTTTGGACAGAATCGGGTATAAGGTTTCGTTGATCAATGTTGATTTCCCGCTTCCGCTTACGCCGGTTACACAGATAAACTTTCCCAATGGAAATTTCACATCCACTTTCCGCAGATTATTTCCCGATGCCCCTTTCAGTTCAAGGAATTTTCCCGTGCCTTTCCGTCGCTTTGCCGGCACTTCAATCCGGTGATGACCATTCAGGTAACCGGAAGTCAGGGTATCCAGTTTCAATAAGGCTTTGGGGTCGCCCTGTGCTACAATCCTTCCGCCATGAAAACCAGCTTTGGGACCAATATCGATCAGGTGATCCGCGGCCAGCATAATATCCTTATCATGCTCCACCACAAGTACACTGTTTCCGATATCCCGAAGATTTTTCAATGCCTCGATCAGCCGGTGATTATCCCGCTGATGCAATCCGATAGATGGTTCATCCAAAATATACGTGATCCCCTGTAACTGGGAACCAATCTGGGTAGCCAACCGGATCCGTTGCGACTCTCCTCCGCTGAGTGTACGGGAGGAACGGTCGATGGTCAGGTATGTAAGTCCCACGTCGAGCAGGAACTGCAGCCTTTCCCGGATCTCTTTCAGTACATCTTTGGCGATAGCCTGTTGTTTGTTGTCCAGCATCAGTTCAATGCCATCAAACCAGGCCGCGAGGTTATCGAGGTTCATCTGACTCAACTCGGCAATGTTCCGGCCGTTGACTTTAAACCAGAGACTTTCCTTTTTCAACCGGGTGCCATTGCAACTGTCGCAGGGCTTCACAATCATATAGTCCTCTGTCCATTCTCTGATCGCTTCACTGTATGGATTGGCAAACCAGCGCTGCAACATATTGATCACCCCTTCAAACGGGGCATTCGGATCGAATTTTGCATTTTCAAATTCAATATCCTCTTGTTGCCCGTCCTCATTACCATAGAACATAATGTTCAGCTGCTTTTGCGTCAGCTTACTCACAGGAGCAGTCAGGGAAATCTTGTTCTTTTTCGCTGCCTCCTGGGCCTGACGATATACCCAGGCATCACGTTCTTCACCCAGCGGAGCAATCCCTCCTTCACTGATACTCAGTGTAGGGTCGGTAATAATGGCTTCCATATTGATATGGTGCTTTGTGCCCAGTCCCTTGCAGACCGGACAGGCTCCATAGGGGGAGTTGAAAGAAAAAGCATTCGGGGAAGGTTCTTCATAACTGATACCGGTATCCTCACACATCAGGAGTTTGGAATACATGGCCCCCCTGCCCCCCAAAGGGGGGTTCTCCGAAGAGTCATTACTGATCGTATTAACTTTTCGCTTTGCAGACTCTTCATGAGCCCCTCCTTCGGAGGAGCCTGCCTGCCGGTCAGGCAGGTTTGGGGAGGCCAGCACGACAAACATCAGGTCCTTGCCTAATTTCATCGTTTGTTGTACACTCTGGCTCAACCGGGCCCTGAGTTCATCCGTAACTTGCAAACGATCCACCACCAATTCAATATCATGAATCACGTAACGGTCGACCTGCATTTTGGGTACCAGGTCTTTTATCTCCCCATCCACCCGCACTTTCAGGAATCCTTTTTTGCGTACATCTTCAAAAAGTTCCCGGTAATGGCCTTTACGTCCCCGAACCATGGGTGCCAAGAGGGCTATTTTCTTGCCTTTATATTTTTTAAAAATATTATCGACTATCTCTTCCTCACTCCATTTTACCATCCGCTTTTTGGTATTATAAGAGTAGGCTTCCCCGATCCGGGCATAAAGCAGCCGGAGAAAATCATAGATTTCCGTAACGGTACCTACGGTGGATCGTGGATTTTTATTGGTAGTTTTTTGTTCAATTGAAATCACCGGGGAAAGTCCCGTGATCTTATCTACATCCGGCCTTTCCATATCGCCGATGAACTGCCGGGCATAAGCACCGAAGGTTTCCATATACCGGCGTTGCCCTTCTGAATAAATCGTATCAAAAGCCAGGGAGGATTTCCCACTGCCGCTGATACCGGTAATCACCACCAGTTTATTCTTGGGGATGGATATATCAATATTTTTCAGGTTGTGTACCCTTGCCCCATATACTTCAATGGTCTCGGGTTCCTGCACCACAACAGGGTTTTCTGGTTGTTTACTCTTTGCCATAACGGGAAACGAAGATACTGATTCGACTGGCTCCGGCTCTATCTGCTGATGAAGTGTATTGGCCATTCCTCCAGTACCTGCATAAAAACAGGAGAAAATCATCAAAGTTTTCGAAGTTATCCACAAATATTTACTCTGGCACAGTATTTTGAAGTAATGTCCGAGTACCAATTAAATCATTAAAAAATTTCTCTTATGAAAAAGACCATTATGATAATGGGCGGATTTGTGTTGTCCTTACTTTCCATAACGGCCAGTGCACAGCAAACCTGGGATGCTAAGAATAACCCAACGGTAGATTCTATTTCGGCACTGTATCGCGATAAGATTATAACAGCACCTGTACCCCCTACACGTGAAGACATATTTCCGGTGATCGGGAAATACGAATCAGCCATGAATACGGATACCGCATCCATCAGTATCTCTATTGACGAACAAAACAAAGGCATTGCCTGGATTGACGGACTGCCCCAGGGTCGTGTGAAAGCCATGCTTAGAAAATCTCCGGCTACCTATAAAATACCGGCACAGAAAACAGCGGAAGGAAATGAAGTGGCAGAAGGCACCCTGATCTATGATAAACCGACCAATACCCTTCGTATCTGCCTGGGTAAAGCGTATAACGCAGAAGACCCGGGAGCGGCCTTTGCTCCGGTTGAAGAACCCGTTGCCAATACTGTCAAAAAATCAACGTCCAAAAAAACCGTGGTCCCCAAAACCTGGATCTATACAGGTACAAAACTGTCCAAAGAGACAGCCATGAATTAAACAACTAAAGGACGGTTTCATACACAGTAACAGGAAAAGGCTGCCGCTTGTAAAAACGGCAGTCTTTTTTATTCATTAAAATAATTTGGAAGCTGCTCCGGCCCGTTCTACTTTAGCAGCAAATACGTGCCATGTTTGGTTTATTCAAAAAGAAAAACAATCCTGAGACAGTAACCGTAACCGATAAAGTGGTGATCAGTGAGCCCGCCAAACTGGCAATTTTGCTGGAAGCCTGGAATAAACAACCGCAATCCGTAATCGTGTGCTGGTTTGAAGATAGCCTGGAAAAAATCACGGCATATATGAATGAGCATAGTGCTGCTGCGGTTCCGGTACTGCTGGTCCGCGATGCACTTACTGCACAACGGGGAGGGAGAACGCCCATTTTTGCAGAGCATTATCCCCTCCTGAGTAAAGAACAGGAAGCCTTCCGGGCTATGCATCTTGAAAAAGCGGTGGTCTATTCTTCTTTACGTGAGCCATTGTTCAACCAATTCGGCGGAGAAAGAATTATTCAGGTCATGGTACAACTGGGAATGAAGGATAATGAACTGATAGAACACAGTATGATCAGCAGCGCCATCCGGAAAGCCCAGGATAAGATCGAACAAAAGACGGCCCTGGACCACCTGGCCCGATCCCAGGAAGAATGGATTGAAAAAAATTACAAGCCCTGAAACCCTTGACCACAAAGGGTTTTAAAAGATTAGCGAACAACCGTTTGCCTCTTGACACGGTTTTTGTTTTTTAAATTACCAACCTGTTGTATATTTGCAGCAGTTCTTTTATGTACTTATCAAGAAAGGCAGAGGGTAATGGCCCGATGAAGCCTTGACAACCTCTCCACTGGACATTTTAGTTTTTACATCCTTCTCA
>CAUJFR010000485.1 GCA_963169885.1 Bacteroidota bacterium | reverse complement strand
CAATAAACTATTTCTCAATAAAGCTTTTTTCGCTTTAAAACGGGCCATCATACAAAGACAGGCTATTCCACCATAGGCCCCGGCCATAAATACATAGTCAAGATACAAATGGGCCTTCAGTAGCATCTGTATGGCCGGATCCAGGTGGTATATAATATCCATTACCCGCTCTGCCGTATAAGAAATCTCCAAGCCGATGATGGTAAACAGCTCACCCTGGGAATAAAACCGGGTTTCCCACCATTTCATCCAAAATGCGGTCACAATAAACAGCCCCAGGCAGAACAGAAAACAATTTCTCCAACCTTTATAGCTTAAAATCATAGGTTTGTGTATCAAAAATTTTAAAAAATACGACTTTTTTAATATGAATAATACTGATTTTAACTACTTTCGTCTTAATGTGTGTGTGAAACACAATAATTTGTTTTCTGAATCCCACACCTAACGATTGTGATAAAGTTACAGTTTTACATACGGTTCAGTACCCGTTATGGACAGAGTCTCCATATTATGGGGAATTTAGCTGAGTTGGGAAATAACGATCCTGCCCAGGCTCTGGCTATGCATTATTTAAATGAGGAATTCTGGCAAGCGAGTCTTGAAGTAGCCGCCGGAACCAATCTGGCCGACATCCGATACAAGTATTTCCTGAAAAATGATGATGGCGAATCCATCACCGAATGGGGCAATGACCGGTTGCTGGCCAAAGGGCATAAAACAACCACCGAACTGGTGGTTACCGATACCTGGAATCATGCCGGTGAATTTGAAAACACGTTTTTCACGGCCCCTTTTGCTGAAGTACTGCTCAAACCTAACCATACTAAAGGTAAAGGGGATTCCAATAAAGCATTTACTCATATTTTCCGGATTAAAGCCCCGTTACTGCAAAAACACCAGGTAATGGCGCTTACTGGTGCCGGTGAAAAACTGCGCAATTGGTCAGAAACCGATCCGCTTCAAATGGAGCGTAACGGAGATTGGTGGGAAGTACGGCTTGATTTGTCCGATCAATATTTCCCCGTCGCTTACAAATATGCAGTTTGGAATACGAAAGAAAAACAGTTTATCCGTTTTGAGACAGGCGATAACCGCTTATTAATTCCGGAAGGCAATCCGCAGCGTATCAATATCCAGCATGATGGATTTGCGCACCTTCCCAATGCTACCTGGAAAGGCGCCGGGGTGGCCATTCCCGTCTTCAGTCTACGCACGAAAAACAGTTTCGGCGTAGGTGAATTCAATGATATAAAACTGCTGGTTGACTGGTCAAAACAAACCGGGCTGAAACTGGTTCAGTTGTTACCGGTTAATGATACCACGGCCACCAATACCTGGCTGGACTCTTATCCATATGCCGCAATATCGGCATTTGCCCTGCATCCGGTTTTTATCAATCTGCCCAAAGTTGCAGGAAAGGAATATGCCACACAACTCAACAGCCTGAAGAAAAAACAACAGCAGTTGAATGAGAACAGTGTGGTGGATTATGAAGAGGTAATGAAGCTGAAGAGCGCCGTATTGAAAAAACTGTACGATGTGATGGGGGAGGACTGCTTTGCCACGGAAGATTACAAGGAATTTTTCAACACCAACCGTCATTGGCTGCAACCGTATGCCGCTTTTTGCTATTTCCGCGACAAATATGGCACGTCCCGTTTCGGGGAATGGAAAACAAACAGTACCTATAATAAAGCCGCTGTTGAAAAACTATTTGCCAATGGCAATGCAGTGACCAAACAACTGGGACTTTATTGTTTTATACAATATCACCTGCACCTGCAACTCAAAGAAGCGGTGGATTATGCGCACAAAAAGGGCATTGTTATCAAAGGTGATATTCCGATAGGCATTTACCGGCATGGCTGTGATGCCTGGGTGGAACCGGAATTGTACAATATGGACTGGCAGGCCGGTGCACCACCGGATGATTTTGCCGCAGTGGGTCAGAACTGGGGGTTCCCGACTTACAACTGGAAACGCATGCAGGAAGACGGATTTGCCTGGTGGAAACAGCGTTTTGAACAGATGTCCGCTTATTTTGACGCTTTCCGTATAGATCATATACTTGGTTTCTTCCGGATCTGGAGTATTCCCGCTCATTCCATCCAGGGTATCATGGGGCATTTTGTGCCTTGTGTACCTGTTCATATCAATGAGTTTGGCGAAAACGGGATCTGGTTCGATTACCAGCGTTATTGCAAACCCTTTATTATTGATGAAGTATTGAATGATCTGTTTGGCGACCAGACCGGCTATGTAAAAGAAACGTTCCTGGTGCCCAACGAGTTTGGCAGTTATGACCTGTCTCCGGATTATTCCACCCAGCAACAGATCGAGGCCTGTTTCAGTACACTTGAACAAACACCTGTAAACGAACAAATCAAACTGGGCTTATTTGATCTTACTTCAAATGTGTTGTTGTTTGAAGAGCCGGGGTCCATGGGACAGAAATATCATTTCCGGATTGCCATGGAAAAAACCCATTCATTCCGTTTCCTGATTCCGCATGTACAGGAAAAAATGAAAGAGTTGTATGTTAACTATTTCTTCCGCCGCCAGGATGACTTCTGGTTCCGGGAAGCTATGCATAAACTGCCCATGCTCAAAGCCGCTACTAATATGCTGGTCTGCGGAGAAGACCTGGGTATGGTACCCGAATGTGTACCGGATGTGATGAAGCAAACCGGTATTCTGAGCCTTGAGATCCAGCGGATGCCCAAGGATCCGGAAAAAGAATTTTTTCATCCCAATGATGCTCCGTATTTATCCGTCATTACACCCTCTACCCATGATATGAGTACGGTTCGTGGCTGGTGGGAAGAGAACCGGGAAAAAACGCAGCATTTCTATAACCAGGTCATGGGACAATGGGGAGAAGCGCCACAGTATTGTGAAGCCTGGATCAACCGGGCCATCATCATGCAGCACTTGTATTCACCTGCCATGTGGAGCATCTTCCAGCTGCAGGACCTGATGGGCATGAGTGAAACACTCCGCCGCGAGAATCCGCATGACGAACGAATTAACATCCCTGCCAATCCCAAAAACTACTGGCAGTACCGCATGCATATTTCCCTTGAAGACCTGCTAAAGGAAGATGACTTCAACGAGGAGTTGAGAGGGTATGTTGAAAATAGCGGAAGATCGAATTAGTCGGGAGTAGGCAGTCGGCAGTCAGGAGTCGGGAGTAAACAGCCCGTACTAACGACATTTGACGAATGACTATCGGCTCTCTTTTGCGATTATCTTTGTTAGTATGAAATTGCAATACTGGCCATTCAGCTTAAAGTTCAGACACCCATTTACAATATCAAAAGGGACCAAGACCCATCAGCCTACATTGATCGTGGAACTCGAGCATATGGGTATTAAGGGGTATGGGGAAGCCCCGGCCATTGCCTATTATAATATTCCGGTAGAGAAAATGATCGAAGACCTGGAGAGCAAACGGACCCTCGTGGAGAAGTTTGCCTATACGGATCCGGAACGGTACTGGCATTACCTGCACCATTTATTTCCGCAGAATAATTTCCTCGTTTGTGCACTGGATATCGCCTCCTGGGATATCTGGGGTAAACTGAAGAAAAAGCAACTCTATGAAGTATGGAAAGGGGATCCTTCGAAGAATCCCATTTGTGATTATACGATCGGTATCGATCCGGTAGCGAAAATGGTGGCAAAGATGAAAGAAAAACCCTGGCCCATTTATAAAATTAAAGTGGGTACCGCGGATGATATCGCTATTGTAAAAGCATTACGTGAGAATACAGAGGCTACTTTACGGGTGGATGCCAATGCTGCCTGGGATCTCGATACAGCCTTACAATTGATACCGCAACTGGAAGCACTGGGTGTGGAACTGGTAGAACAACCCCTGGCCAAAGACAACTGGGAAGGTATGAAAGTCTTGTACCAGGCCTCTTCCTTACCCTTGTATGCCGATGAATCCTGTGTGCTGGAAGGGGATGTGGATCGCTGTAAAGATCATTTTCATGGGATCAATATCAAACTCACCAAGTGCAGTGGCATCACCCCGGCCCGCCGGATGATCAGCCGGGCCCGTGAACTGGACCTGAAAGTCATGGTCGGCTGTATGAACGAATCCACCGTGGGTGCCGCCGCCATTGCCCATTTGCTACCGTTTATTGACCATGTGGATATGGATGGTCCGCTGCTGCTGGAAGAAGACCTTGCCACCGGCATCGGATATGATTTTGGGAAAATCAGTTACTCCGGGGAGCCAGGTCTGGGTATCACTTATACCGGTCTGTACAGTAAATAAATCATCATTAATCTATCTTTTTGTTTATCAGTACTTTAAATCTAAAAACAGAAAGACTTTCTTTCCTTGCTCTAAAGAATCTGTTTTGATGGGAGCTGTGACAGGTTTTCAGGAACTACCCTCATTTTTTTTTGAAATGCGGGGCAACCTGTGATAAATCTTTTCCAATTTAAGAAGCAGATAAGCTGATTAAGGCCTTATATTTGATAGAATCTTGTGCATGAATATGAAACAAGCCCGCCTCTTATTACTGATCACATTTGCCTGTATCCAGGTAAATGCACAACGTTTACACCTTGGTATTATGGGTGGGATTTCCGCCTACAACGGTGATTTAACTGAATCTGTCATGCCCGGTAAACTCACCAACGGGGTGATCGGGATCACGGGTAATTATGAATTGCGGGATCAGGTTATGATTCGCGCCGGACTCTCCTATACCGTATTGGGGGGAGCTGACCGGTATAATACAAAAGCGGATCTGCTGGCCAGGAATCTTTCATTCGAAACCTCATTAACCGAATTCAGCCTGGTAGGAGAATATTATTTCAAAAATCTCTACAGCCATAAACTTTCCCCTTATGTTTTTGGCGGGTTGGCTGCTTTTAAATTTAACCCCTATGCGTATGATGCCAGCGGACAACGGATTTTTCTCAAACCGTTGAGCACAGAAGGCCAGGGTATCGCCGGTTACCCAAAACCCTATAGCCTGACTCAGCTCGCCCTCCCTTTTGGTGGTGGGGTAAAGTACCGGATAAATAATAATCTCAGGATCGGACTGGAACTTGGTTTCCGTAAACTTTTTACCGATTACCTGGATGATGTAAGCGGATTTTATGCAAGTGAAGCGGATCTGCTGGCTGCAAAAGGCGCATTATCGGTTGATCTGTCATACCGGGGCGATGAACTCAACGGAGGCAGTTTCATCTACCCGGATAAAGGAGCGCAACGAGGCAGTCCGAAATATAAAGATTTCTACTACTTTGGCGTGTTACACCTGACCTACCGGATTATTCCTGCCAGGGGCGGTGATCCCATGCGGATGAACCGCAATGGTTGCCCGGTAAACATTTACTGAAATACATTCTGAAATACATTTTTGCGAACCATTGATGGCAGGTGCTGTTGTACCTTTGCACCGCTACAAATACAACTATGGCCTGGAAAAATCAGCAAGCTTTTATTGACGCATTGGAAAATGCCGGAGAATTGGTCCGCATAAAGGAATATGTAAATCCCAGGCTGGAAATTGCCGAGATCACGGATCGCATCAGCAAATCCGGTCAGGGAGGTAAAGCCCTGCTCTTCGAAAATACCGGATTGGATTTCCCGGTACTCATGAATGCGTATGGCAGCGATAAGCGGATGTGTATGGCACTCGGTGTAAACCACCTGGATGATGTGGCCCGCGAGATTGAACAATTATTCCACCTGCTTTCCTCGCCCAAAGAAGGGCTGCTGGATCAGCTCAGACTACTGCCCAAACTCGGTCAGTTTGCCAGCTGGATGCCCAAAGTCAGAAAGGGTAGGGGAGAATGCCAGGAAGTGGTGATGACGGATCCGGATATATCCAAACTGCCCGT
>CAUJFR010000484.1 GCA_963169885.1 Bacteroidota bacterium | reverse complement strand
GGCCTACAGCTGTGTGGTGATTTTTGAGTACGAGATTTTCGAACTGATGAAGAAGGCCGGCTTCAGCGGCAAATTTTCGCTGATTGATGTGTACCTGAAACTCGCCGCCCATCACCGCATCATGGGGTATGATCACAGCGGTGACCGGCTGGTGGATGTGGGGAAGCCGGAGAGCCTAGAGATCGCGGAAAAACAATTCACGTAAAGTACGAAGTACGAAGTACAAAGTACGAGGTTGTTCGCCGTACTTCTAACTTCGTACCTCGTACTTTGTATTTCCGTACTTCGTACCTCGTACCTCGTACCTCGTACTTATCACTGGTTTATCTTTTAAATAAATATATCTTATACATGAAGAAGTTCTTGCTTGTCATCAGCAGCTGTTTTATACTGACTTCCGTATATGCTCAATCTTCCTATGATCACCGCGCGGTATTTAAACCGCAGTTTTATCCTTATCCGGGGAATGATTACCGGAGTGCAAGCGGTGAACCCGGACCGAAATACTGGCAGAACAAAGCGGATTATTCCATTCAATGTAAACTGGATACCGAATCGCATACGGTTACTGGTGTAGTGACTATCACCTATACCAATAACAGTCCGGACAACCTGCGTTTTCTCTGGTTGCAGCTGGATCAGAATATCTATAATAAGGATTCACGCGGATCGGCCACCACCACGCAAACCGGGGGAAGATGGGCCAATGCCGGATTTACTGATGGATACAGGTTCACCAGTATTCAACTGGAACGGAATGGTACACCGGAAACTCTCCCTGACACAATGATCACTGATACCCGGATGCAGCTTTCATTGAAAGATGTTTTGAAAAACGGTGAGCAAGTAAAGATCAGCATCGGTTACCAGTTTACGATACCGGAATACGGGACCGACCGTATGGGCCGGTTGAAAACAAAAAACGGGATTGTGTACGAAGTGGCGCAATGGTTTCCCCGCCTTTGCGTGTATGATGATATCCAGGGATGGAATACCTTGCCTTATATTGGGGCCGGTGAGTTTTACCTGGAATACGGGGATATTGATTTCAGCATAACGGCTCCTTCCGAACTCATTGTTGTGGGTTCCGGTGAGTTACTGAATCCACAGGACTGTTATACGGAAGAACAGCTGAAACGATGGGAAGCCGCTTCAAAAAGTGACAAGACAGTAACAATCCGTAGTGAACGTGAAGTAAAAGAAAAAAGTTCTCGTCCCGCCAGGCCCACCTGTACCTGGCACTTTAAAATCACCAATACCCGGGATGCGGCCTGGGCCGCATCAAAAGCTTTTGTACAGGATGCCGCACGAATCAACCTCCCCAGTGGGAAAAAATGCATGGCGATCAGTGCTTATCCGGAAGAAAGTATCAAAAAGAATGGCTGGCAGCGATCCACTGAATTCATCAAAGCGAGCATTGAATATTATTCCAAAACCTGGTATGAGTTTCCCTATCCGGCTGCCACGAATGTAGCGGGTATAGTCGGTGGTATGGAATACCCGGGCATTGTGTTTTGCAGTGCTGGTTCTTCCGGCACTGATCTATGGGGCGTGACCGATCATGAATTCGGCCATACCTGGTTTCCCATGATCGTGGGCAGCAATGAACGCAAATACGCCTGGATGGATGAGGGCTTCAATACCTTTATCAATATTGGTTCTACGGAAGCCTTTAACAAAGGCGAGTTTGTGGAGAAAGGATTTTTCTCCGACCCCAATTCATCCCTGATGATCAAGTATAGTTTTGGCGACCAGGCGGATGCTTTGTTTAACACACCGGATGTGTTGCAACAGGATAACCTGGCTTTTGCCGCTTATATTAAACCCGGACAAATGCTGACCGTTCTGCGGGAAGTGGTATTGGGGAAGGAACGGTTTGATGCCGCCTTCCGGGAATATATCCGCCGTTGGGCATACAAACATCCAACGCCCTGGGATTTCTTTCATACCATGGAAAATGTCAGTGGCGAAGACCTGGCCTGGTTCTGGAGAGGCTGGGTGTTCAATAACTGGAAACTGGACCAGGCAGTGAAGTCGGTGAATTATATCGATGATGATATGAAAAACGGCAGTGAGATCATTATTGTGAATAAAGAGCAGATGGTGATGCCGGTAACAGTATTGATCAAAGAAACCAATGGCAAAATACATACCCTGCACCTGCCGGTGGAAATCTGGCAACGTGGTGCCGAATGGCGTTTTACCGTACCCACCACCAGTGAGATCAAAGAAGTGACCCTGGATCCGGAGAATAAGTTACCGGATTATGAACGGGAGAATAATGAGTGGAAGAGAAACTAGTTAGTAGTCGGGAGTTAGTAGTCGGGAGTCAATACACCTCCATAGAAGGCTGAATCTAAAAAACTGTTGTTACTCGTTTTACGACACCTACTCGCCACTCGCAACTCGTAACTCGAAACTTATTGCAAGCGACTCGAGTACTTCCCGGCCCTTTGCCATAGACCATTTCACCAAGCGGATCTCTCCTTCGGCCAGTTCGATGCCGGTTATATCCCCGTCGCTGAAACAGCAGCAGCCGGTATTGTAATAAGATGGTTTCATATTCATATAATCCAGCGCCACGGAGGTAAACTCTCTTTCCCGGGTGCGGATTTCTTTCCGGAGTTTTTCTTCCGCTGCTTTATCCTGTTTGTTTAATGCTTCCTGAAACTGTTTAAATAATCTTTCAAGGTGGGTGAGAGATCCAAAGACCGGTTGATGCGTGTGTCCGGTGACGAGCAGGATTTTTTCTTTACTGGCGGACCATTCATACATGATCCGGTTGTGCAGGGTTTTCTTTTCCGCATCATAGGCGGGTGTATTGGGATTGATCCGCAGGAAGGCCTGCAGCGGTGCCCATATATTGGCGATAAAGAATTTGCTGAACCAGTTGCCATCGGATTGGGCATCGCCCTGGTGGCCGTGGGTGAGCAACAGATCGAAGTTAGCAGTTAGTAGTTCGTAGTCGGTCCTGAGCACAATTCCTTCGTACACCCGTACTTTTTCTCCATAGATATCTTTCAGGTGCCAGGCGGCAAGGGGGTCGTTGTCCCAGAAGAGATCGTGGTTGCCGAAGATTTTGATGAATTTATTTTTTTGCAGGAATATTTTCTCCAGTTCAAATACAGCCGTGTTTTTCTTTTTTACGGTCCAGATACTGTTTTCCCAGAGTTCTTCACTGTCCCCGAGACTGATATAGGTAAAATCATTTTTACTATAGTGATCGAGGGCCCTCAGGTAGTTCAGTTCCGCCCCGGCAAAATCATCGGCGCCATCGCGGTTGCCTTTATGCTGATCGGAGAAAATAATAAAGCAGTCCCTGATGGGATCAAAGGGAAGGAGTAATCCCCGCTTACCCGGATTTTCCAGTATTTCTGCATAGAGCGTATCCAGCGCACTGAATACTTTTTCCGGCACCGGTCGGGAAGCAAATTTTTTCGCCGCCCAATTGATCGGCTTGTACAATATGATCCGGAGAAGATTACGCATG
>CAUJFR010000483.1 GCA_963169885.1 Bacteroidota bacterium | reverse complement strand
CCGGGGCCTATGGTGGAATAGCCTGTCTTTGTATGATGGCCCGTTTTAAAGCGAAAAAGGCTTTGTTGCGAAATAGTTTACTGGTACTGGCCTGTCTTCAATTGGTAGCCTGGGGCTGTGATATCCGTGAAAACGGGTTTTTGCTTTACTGGTTGTCCGAAAAACCGGATATCCGTTCATCATTTACGCTTTATCATATGTATGTGATCATTAAGTGGAGTCTGGCGTTAACCGGTGTCCTCCTCTCCATCCCGGTTTTGCTCTGGAAAAGAAATGGTTGAATTGAAAAAACTGTTTTTTGGTTTACCGTCCGGACCTTATTTTTGCCTAAAATTTTGAATATGGAGCAGACAAAAAAGTATAGAGGCCTTTGGTGGCTTGTTTTCCTGGCTTCTACGGCCGGCCTTCTTTTCGCTATTTACTCCCATTGGGAATGGCTGACACTGATCCTCCCCTTCCAGACCACTGCTTTTGTGAAGGCGATGGATATCATGTAAAATTTAAGCACAACTATATATGATAGTCCCGCCATGAGCGGGATTATTTTTGTGAATCCGGCATATTTTTCGTGACATAAACCTAAAATTGTAGTGTATGAAATCTATTTTACTTTTTGCCCTGGCTTTTCTGCTCTTAAGCACCGCTCCCGTCACATCTGTAGCGGCTATAGTCGTTCCTGTTGCCACAACAACTGAACCTGATCCTGCCAAAGTAAAAACGGCAATGGATGAGTTTAACAACCTCTCCCGGAAAGAAAAACGGGCCCGTGTGAAGGAAGTGAAGAAGGAAATTAAAGCCTATAAAACAGCCAAAAAAGCTGGTAAAGAAGCCGACACGGACACCCTCCTGCTGGTGATCCTGGCGATCCTTCTCCCCCCGCTGGCTGTATATCTCTACGAAGGAGAGATAAATAATCGTTTTTGGATCAGCCTGATTCTGACGTTGTTGGGTTGGTTACCTGGAATTATTTATGCGTTGGTGGTGATACTGGGACAACACTAGGAATGAGTAATGAGTAATGAGTAAGTGTGGTAGACTCTAATTATAAATACGCCCTCCGATTTTCGGAGGGCGCATTACTTTAGGTACTGATTACTCATTACTCATCCTTCTCTCATTCTATCCCTACCCTGTAATTCCTTCTGGTCTGCTTACGCAAAAGGCCCGGAACTTCCGGGCCTTTTGCTATAACTACTTTGAAGAATTACTTCACTGAATTCACCAGACTCTTGAACGTCTCGGGATTATTCATAGCCAGATCGGCCAGTACTTTACGGTCCAGTTCGATGCCTTTGGTCTGCAGTTTGTTGATGAACTGAGAGTAGGTCATTCCTTCTTCACGGACAGCCGCATTGATACGGGCGATCCACAAAGTGCGGTATTCTCTTTTCTTCAGTTTACGGCCTACAAACATGTAGGTCATCCCTTTTTCAACTACGTTTTTGGCTACCGTTAATACGTTTTTACGTTTGCCATAGTAACCTTTGGCTTGCTTTAATATTTTTTTGCGGCGGGCTTTGGAGGCCACAGCATTTTTTGAACGAGGCATAGTGTATAATTTTTAGTCAGCAGACTGACTGATGAATAAATGTGTTGAACGTAAGGATTATTTCAGACGCAGGAGGCGTTTAACAAAATCCACATGTGATTTTGCAACTGTTCCATCAAGGCGCATGTTACGTTTACGTTTTTTTGATTTCTTCGTCAGAATGTGACGCTTGAATGCTTTCTGATGCATGATCTTACCGGTGCCCGTTACTTTGAAACGTTTTTTGGCACTGGAGTTTGTTTTTACTTTAGGCATGTTACCCAGTATTTAATAATTATACCCTTGAGGCATTCCCCACCGGGGGACCTTTTTCGAACCTCTTCGGCAATGGTTGTCTGCCTGGCAGACTGTAAGAGAACTACCGTTTTTCAACGGGTTGCAAAGATACTGGGAATCAGGGAAACAGCCAAGAAGGCAGTAAAATAAAAACAGGCCTCCGAAGAGGCCCGTTTTAATATGCAAAATTAGTTATTACTTGTTGGGATTCAACGTTTTATTGATTCTTTCAGCCAGATCCTGCAAATGGTATTTAGTCATGTTATCAGTACTTCTGGCAGCACTACCTGCGATTTCGGCCCGTAAGCCGGTCAGGTAAGCCCGGATAATGCTCTTTGCATCAGCTTTGTCATTGAGTCCGCCACTGCTGACTATATTACCTGTGGACAACATCGTCGTGGTAACTGGTGCAAGCAGGTTGATCAAAGAGGATACAAATGATTTCTGAAGATTCCGGCGGTAAATATCAACCGGCTTTGCCGATGTCAGTTCAGTGAAAATTCCTTTTTTCAGGTCGGCCAGCAATTCAGTTACCTGATAGGTTGAGTTACCCAGCAGGGCTTCCGCATCAGTCAGTTTGCCTAAAATCCGGGCATTCAGCAGGCGGCTGATCACTGCATCCTGTACCTGGCCTACTACGCTTGTTCCGGTAATTCCTGTACGGTTGAAAATTTCGTTATTGAGCAACCAGGTGGGGGTGGCAAAAATGTTCTTATTGAGAAAATCCACGGCTTCCCGTTGTTTTGATTCGGTATTCATTTCATAAACCGGACCGCTTTGTTCTACCATTTTCGGAGTCAGCATCTGACCGCCAACATTACGGGCAATATGCACCATATACCGCTGGAACTGTCCTGTCACCTGCTCATACATATTTTGCAGACCGGCATAGTCTTTATTCTCTTCCCGGGTCCATTGCAGCAGGTTGGGTACAATACGTTGCAGGTTTTTAATTCCATACATGCCAGCTTTCATGGCATCGTCGCCCAGATCTTCAGTCTGGTTCCGGGAATCTTCCTGGTTCGCTTCTCCATCACCCCACCAGAGACGGGGATTTTTCAGTTTGTCCATGATCCAGGTATTCAGTTTTCCTTTTTCAGCGTCTGCCGTTTTATATTCAGGAAACAACCGGTAGCCCCATTCAATAGCCCAATGATCATAGTCTCCGATCCGGGGAAAGAGTCCGCTCCGGCCGATCTTATCTTCCGGCTGAGCCACATAATTGAAACGGGCATAGTCCATAATCGACGGTGTATGTCCGTTGGCTTCCACCCATGCTTTATCCCGGAGTTTCTCAACCGGAACCGTGGAACTGGATCCGAAATTATGACGGAGACCGAGCGTATGTCCTACTTCATGTGAAGAAACGAAACGGATCAGCTGGCCCATCAGTTCATCATCAAACACCATTTTACGGGCTTCCAGGTCAGAAGGTGCACACTGGATAAAGTACCAGTCACGCAGTAGTGACATGATATTATGATACCAGTTGATATGACTTTCCATGATCTCGCCACTGCGGGGATCTGCAATACTGGGTCCGCTGGCATTGGCTACATTGGAAGGTTTGTAAACAATGGCAGAATTGCGGGCATCATCGAGGCTCCAGGTACTGTCTTCTGCATAGGTTGGGGCCATTTTGCCCATGATCGCATTTTTGAAACCCGCTTTTTCAAATGCGGCCTGCCAGTCATTCACACCCTGTATCAGGTAAGGAATCCATTTTTTTGGTGTGGCCGGGTCAATGTAAAAAATGATCGGTTTCTGTGGCTCAACCAGCTCACCTCTTTTATACTTCTCCAGGTCTCCGGGTTTGGGTTCCAGTCTCCACCGTTTTACCATCGATATACTTTCCACACCCTGCGGATTGGCGTCGTAATCGGTATATCCGGTAGTGAAATAGCCAACCCTTTTGTCATAATAGCGGGGCTGCATCGGGACTTTCGGGAGCAATACAAGGGAACTGTTGATCTCTGCCGTCAGATTACCACCCGGTGCTGCCTGTGAGCCGCCAAATCCACCAGCGCTTGGAGCCGGCATACGGCTATAGGTTTTAACGGTTTTGATTTCAATATTAATCGGGAAGGAACGCAGGCTCTCTATATATGATTTATCCGGCTGGAATGAACCGATCCGGTAAGTGGATTTGGTTCCACTGCTGAAAAACAGGATATCATTGTCTCCGCTGATATAATCCGTCATATCGATCACCACCCCGTTGGAATCGCGCCCCATTGCTTTAATATCAAAGGAGGCAGCAATGGCCTGAACATTTGAACGGGAAACCGCACTATACATGGAGGACGTGGTATCTTTTGTATACTCAGCAAAGGAAATAGTACGCAGGAAAATTTTATTTTTCGGACCAACCTGAAACTGAATCACATTCCGGCTGATATCATCTCCGGCAAATCCGGCAAATCCGCCTACCCGCATGCTGGCGCCGGCCTTACTCAGTCGGTTTACTACCAGGATATCCCGGTTGAGCATGGAATCAGGGATTTCAAAAAAATATTTATCCTCCACTTTGTGAATGGTGAACATTCCCGCATCGGAAACGGCTTTTGATGTAATCACCTCTTTGTACGCTTTGGGACCGGTAGAAGGACCGCCGCCTGGGCCATTGAACGGTTTTTTTGTCGTATCCGCACGGGGAGGCGCCCCATTATTCTGGGCTGTTACAGTCAGGGAACAGCCGGCCAGTAGCAAAAGAATAAAACCTTGTTTTTTCAAAAATTGCATAAGGATCATTTTAAAGTGGCTCAATATACAGAAAGAGCGCTTTTATTAAGGAATTTCTGTGACGAATTATCAGACGGTTATTTAGGAAGTAACCTTGCTCATTACAAATAAAAAACCCGTCTTGTTGACAAGACGGGTCAGGTATTTTT
>CAUJFR010000482.1 GCA_963169885.1 Bacteroidota bacterium | reverse complement strand
CCGTACAGGAAATTGAAAAATTTGCCGGCCGGTTATTATCCCTGATCCCGGATACGGCCAAATGCCTGGTGGCCCTGCATAATAACACCAATGATCTTTTCTCGATCAAAAGCTATATTCCCGGCGGAATCAGGCAAAAAGATGCAAAAGCAGTTTATTACAATGAAACGGAAGATGTGGATGATATTGCCCTTACTACTGACAGCCTGGTCTATAAAGTGATGGCTGATGCCGGGTATAATTCAATCTGGCAGGATAATATAAAAGCCAAAAAAGACGGCTCCCTGAGCGTCTATAGCGGAGAAAAAGGAATCCGGTATATCAATATTGAGACAGAACATGGAAAAGTGGAGCAATACCGGATCATGTTCGAAAAACTGATGGCCTGGCTGCTCAACCCTCCCCCTCAACCCGTTGAGAATCCGGAAGAAGAAAAAGAATCCACCGGCGCTCAAAATCTGTTGATAATTAATTGAAAAACTTTTGGATGCAAACCATTTAGCCTTTATTTTTGCACTCCCAATTCGGTAAACGAAGAAGGAAAAAAGGTTGATCTCGTAGCTCAGTTGGTAGAGCACAACACTTTTAATGTTGGGGCCCTGGGTTCGAGTCCCAGCGGGATCACAACCAAAAAAACCTGGCTTACAGCCAGGTTTTTTTGGTAAATACCAAGAACCGAATAAACCCTCCTTCGCCAAGGCTACGGAGGGCAAGCAAGATCCAAAGAAGGATCAAAAGACAAATCTCAAAAGCCTCCTGAGAAGTTCCGGCTGAAGAAAAATCCTCGTCGTTTTTACAAGTGGTTTCTAAGTAGGCCCCACTCACCACTCACCACTCACCACTCACTAGACATACACTGCATTACTGTGCACCTAAAGCCTATCCACAAACGCCCATATTCTATTCAGAATATCCTCAAATGGTGGCTGACCTTTGTAATACAACGCCTTTGTTGCTTCGTAACGTTTTTGCAATCGTTCACGGATCGCAGGGTCGCTCAATAAGAATGCTTCATTTTTATTGAGCGGAACATCAAAATCTTCAGTTGGGAACCTGTTTTTCTTATGTGCTATGTATTCTTCGCTACCGATAAACTGTTGTACGGATTCAGTTGCTAATAAAGAAAATACATCATAATACTGCCGCATATAATTGGTCGAAACCTGCCCGGTTTCCATTTCCTTGCGGAATTTCGTGGCAATAGTTTGCAGCTTTTCGACAAAGGTATACCTGGGGTCATAGCACAGAATATCCAGCGCCCGGTTATCAAGCAGCTCAATACCCGGAGTTTTACTGGCCCGGTCATAAGCCCAGGAACTGAACATGACGGGATGGTTCGGCGCTACAGTATCATAACCTGCCTCCAGCAGTATTCCTTCTTTTACACCTTCAATCGGATTAGTTTGTCGCTGGTATATCAGCCTTATTCCTCCACTGTTATAACGATTCTTGTCATCAAAATCCGTATCCCGCCGCACTTCCTGTATGCCATCAATACTTATTTCCTTCGCCAGCTGATCGTAATACTCTTTTTTCTTCTGTATGTTCTGTTTATTCTGATTTTTAGGATTTTCATTGATGCCAAGATCCACCGGCGGATTGATATGCATATCTATATCCTCGGAGAACCGGTCAATAAGTCCGAAACCTTTTGAAAGTGAGGTCCCACCTTTTAATTGAAAGAGATAGCCTTGCTTTTTCAGGCCATACAGGCAATGCATAATCCAGTAATCCTTTTCGATCAACCCCCGCTCAATGCCGGTTTCCTCCCAGAGAATATTCAAGAGGTTCCCAAATTCCGGATGATTATGCAGATAGACAGCAGCCAAACTAATTCTTTAAAAATGAGGCAAATATTTTTTTCGTACCAACCGTACCAAAGTTATGGACCAGTTCAGCCAGTGTAGTCCGGTCCATTTCTTTTACTTTCCTTTTTACGTTCTCTAACAATGCAGTTTGATCTTCTTCGAGCTTGTTAAACCTGTTTACCAGATCAACCAACAAAAACTCTTTGGTTAGCTTTTCAGGAACATAGGTTTTGCGCACAAACCGGAAACTGCGGTTTCCCAGTTTGAATGTACCATGCCGCTTTTGGTTATACACCCTGCGCTCATTGTATAGCTGAGTCGTACCCACACCAAGCGCATTGTAATCGCTGGATGAAGTAACTACAAAACGATTATCCTTAAGGAAAGCGGCCACCAATTGCGTTTCATCGGCCGGAAGTTTTCCGAAAACACTTTGTTTCGGTACATAGTACAGCCCCCCGGACAGTTTCTCCAATGCCCCCTGTTTTACTAATGCATGCAGATTACGATCCACGGCGGTGGTCATTCCCTCCAGGTCAGCCCGGCGATAAACGGCACCAGGATTAAGCTGCATTTTTAAGGTTTCCAGTTGCTTCATACCAGCATAAAGGTACAAATTTGCATGAATTTTTAATAATTTTTCATACAAATGTTCTTATCTGCTCCAATTTCAACATACTTAAGAATTACCAGGTCAGATATTTCTTTATAAAGAGGAAATCAAAATAACAGCTTTATGTTCCTATATGTCTATAAAGCTCTCACTTTCAGTAACTTTTGAAAACCATAATCGAGTCCCAGCGGGAGCACAACCAAAAGACAAATCTCAAATACCTCCTGAGAAGTTCTTGTTGATGGAAATCCTTCACTTATATAACTAGTAATTTCTAAGGAGCCCCCACTCACTTTAAAAATCATTTTTCAAAGCATTGCCAGTTTTTTTTGGTAAAGAACAAGAAATTGCCTTTTTGATTTTTTTTTTATTTTACCTCTTTTGTAAAAGGCTGGCAATAAAATGAGTGAATGGCCTTATATCTTGCCCAACACTAGCTTGCTCTAACGCAGCCATATATTCATCCCTTCTTTCAAGTGGAATAACGGTCCATGAATAGCCGCCGGATGCCATCATTGCATTCATTAAGAATCTCCCAATCCGTCCGTTTCCATCTTTATATGGATGTATATACACGAATACAAAATGTCCAAGTACCACGCGGACTGCTGGCTCCTTTTCCGCTGCAAGTAGCTCAAAGAGCACAGGCATCAGATCACGAACAGCATCAACATTAGGAGGAGTATGTAATGAGCGTCGGATAAATACCGGCATGTTCCTGTAACCTGCCAGGTCAGCGGCTTTTGTGATACCAGCTGCGATACCTGGCGCCCACATTTCTCTGAACCATGTGCTGTGATCGTCATCCGTTACTTTTCCGGCATTTTCGCCGGTCAGTATTTTTTTGACACTTTCCTTTACTGCCTGAAATGCCTGCCAATATCCCCGGGCTGCCATAGCATTGTACTGATTTCGATCAGATTCATCCGTTTCGGGACTCCATTTACCACTCCTTACTTTTTCGATCAACGCTGTACTCACCCGGTATCCTTCTATGGATAATGAGTTATAGGCATCCTTTACATAACTATCATCTACATCTTTCATGTAGGCTGCTGTATCTTTTGGAAGTCCGGTTGACTTCGGAAAAATTTTGAGCACTTCTTCTCTCATTGCAGTCCACATTACCATTATCCTGGCTATATATGGAGAACGTTCCCGTTGATGAACAAGAATGGGAATCTTTGCTTCAAAAGGATCAGTTTCACGAACATCGTAGCCGGCAGATTTCATCCCTTTTAATATTTCATCTGCGATCCGGTCTCTGCCAACATTTCGAAAACCACCTGCCAGCCGGCCGGCAATGACACTATGATGTCCATCCAGTAATGGGGCAAGTATTTCTGATGCATCTCTGATCATTAATAAAGCGGCCCTTGCATCTGTCGGGTTACGGGTAAAAAAATCTTCGTTACAATTGATCAGACCAGAACTTAATGAAAACAGTCTTAAACCTTCCTTTTCAGTTAAATCACCCTCTGCAGGCATTGCAGCCCGAATTTCAAGCAGACTGGTTCCATGAATCAAATTGGTTATCTGATTTCTTGCACCAGGGGCACGGACGTAAAGTTGCTGTGGCACTGTATAATTTCCGATTTGAAGAAGTATTGACTGCTCTGGATTTAAGCTCCACGCGTTTACAAATCGCGCCGTGAGATATTCTGCTGTAAAGTGCCAATATGAGGCGTACCAGGAGGTGCTTTCACCAGCCGTTTCATCAGGCCTTGTTGGGATATACCATCCCTTCATTACTTCTTTAAGAAACCCTTGCTTTATCAAACGCTCTCTATGAGTGCGGCTTAATAATGACGAACGAATTGCGATTATTCCTTTCTGCTGAAGAGCTTGAAGGTTCTCTAGTGATGCTGCCAGTTTTTCGGAAGCTGTTGCCATAATCCTTTTAATTTAAAATTAGCTTATTACGATGTACTATTATTAGCTTATATTGATGTATTATAATTAGCCTATTACGCTGTGCTAAAATTAGCTTATTTTGCGATAAGTGTATTAAATTTTCTTTCCCTGTATCAGCTCGTATACCCCATTTATGGCATTGCCTGACAGGGATTTTCTGACTATATTTACCTTTTCAGAACATCAAGACCACAACTACATGATTACCGGCGACTTACGCTCCAAAATAGACAAGGTCTGGGAGGCTTTCTGGACTGGCGGACTTTCGAACCCCATTACCGTGATTGAGCAGATGACCTACCTGCTCTTTATCCGCCGGCTGGATGATATCCATACCCAGCGGGAACAAAAGGCGAATTTCCTGAAGAAGAAAATAGAGCAGCCCATCTTTTCAAAAAGCCAGGATGAACTCCGCTGGAGCTTTTTTAAAAACGCAGACCCGGATGTAATGTTCCGCTTGTTTACCAAAGAAAACGGGGTCTTTGATTTCCTGAAAAATATGGGGAATACCGACAGTGCCTTCTCCACCTATATGAAGGGCGCCACCTTTATGATCCCCACCCCCCGGCTGCTGGCCCAGGTAGTGGATATGCTCTCCCAGATTGATATGGACGACAGGGACACCAAGGGCGATGTATATGAGTACCTGCTTAGCAAGATTGCCTCAGCCGGACAAAACGGGCAGTTCCGGACGCCCCGCCATATTATTAAAATGATGGTGGCGATGGTGAAGCCTACACCGGAGGACATTGTCTGTGATCCTTCAGCGGGAAGTGCCGGTTTCCTGGTAATGACCGGTGAATGGCTCCGGGAGAATTATGCAAAGGAACTGATGAAGCCCGCTGTACAGGCACGTTTTCAGCAAAAGCTATTTATGGGAATGGAGTTTGACCCCACCATGATCCGTATCGGGGCCATGAACCTGATGCTCCACGGGATTGAACAACCTAACCTGAAAATGGTGGATGCCCTGAGTGAGAGCAATCAGGATTTTACTTCAAAAGCCACAGTAGTTTTGGCGAACCCTCCTTTTAAGGGCAGCCTTGACCGGGAGTCCATTGACCCCAAACTGCTGAATATTGTAGACAGTAAGAAAACAGAATTACTCTTCTTAGGACTTATTCTAAAAGGCCTTAAACTGGGCGGACGCGCCGCGGTGATTGTACCGGATGGTGTTCTCTTTGGAAACAGCAATGCCCACCAGGTGGTCCGTAAACGGCTGATTGACGAACATAAACTGGAAGCTGTGATCTCCATGCCCGGCGGGGTCTTTAAACCCTATGCCGGGGTTAGTACCGGTATCCTGCTCTTTACCAAAACAGACAGCGGGGGTACCGACAAAGTCTGGTTTTATGATATGACGGCGGATGGCTTCAGTCTGGATGATAAACGGAACCCAATCAAAGAGAATGATATTGACGATATCCTGAAGCGTTGGGACAACCTGAAAGTAGAAAACAAACGGGCCCGTACTGACAAGAGTTTTATGGTGCCGGTAAAAGATATCCGGGACAATAATTACGACCTGAGTATTAACCGGTATAAGGAAGTGGTACATGAGCAGCAGGAGTATGAGAAGCCGGAAGTGATTATTGAACAAATAGAACAACTGGACAGTGAAAGGCATAGCTTGTTGAAGGAGTTGAAAAAAATGCTGAAATCAAATTTTTTCACTGATACAAAAAGTAAGTGATGAATTGGGAAAAAGTGAAACTTGAAGACATTTGTCAGATTACAGGCGGAACAACACCCAAAACGAACAGGCCGGAGTTCTGGGATGGAACCATTGTTTGGCTTTCTCCTGTTGACCTCCCAGAAGTTGGGTCAATAACTGATGTTTATAGTTCACAAAGAATGATTACACGCGAAGGCCTTGCTAGTTGTAGTTTAAGAGTACTACCTGTTGGATCTTTAGTTTTTTCTACACGTGCAAGCATTGGCAAAATAGGAATAGTCAAAACCCTTCTAACGACAAACCAGGGATTTACGAATTTCATTCCAGGAGAAAGAGTAAACGTAAGATATCTTGCTTATGTGCTAAAAAAAAGCATCCCTGCTATAGAGAAGCTTGGTAATTCTACAACATTCAATGAAGTCAGTAGAACTGCTATTAAGCACTTTGAAATCCCCCTCCCTCCCCTCCCCGTCCAGCAGCAGATAGCCGACGCCCTGGATAAAGCTGATGCCTTGCGTAGAAAAGATCAGGAGCTGCTGGACAAGTATGATGAACTGGCACAGGCGGTGTTTTATGATATGTTTGGGGATCCGGTGCGGAATGAGAAAGGATGGGAAGGTCAAAAACTTAAAGATATATGCACTCAAATT
>CAUJFR010000481.1 GCA_963169885.1 Bacteroidota bacterium | reverse complement strand
CCGTAACCGGTTCCGAGACCAATCATGTCAAAGTGCTCCGTAACATCGTTGAAAATTCTTCCGTATCGGGCAGTACCATTGCCCGATTTGAAACCAAACACCGGTCAGTAGGCGGCAACGCTTTACGGGCGGCGGTATTGGGAGGTAATGATGGTCTCGTTTCCAATTTCAGTCTCGTGATGGGCGTGGCGGGTGCCACCCATGGACAGGAAGGGGTATTGCTTGCAGGATTGGCCGGTTTATCAGCCGGGGCACTTTCCATGGCCCTTGGTGAGTGGATCTCGGTAAAAAGCTCCCAGGAATTATATGAAAATCAGATGGAAATTGAAATGGAAGAATTACTGACCAGTCCCGAGAATGAAATGAAAGAACTGGAACTGATTTATAAAGCAAAAGGTATCCCGGAGCAGCAAGCCAGAGAAATGGCCGCCCAGATATTGCAGGATCCCGAACATGCGCATGAATTACTGGTCAAAGAAGAACTGGGCATCAATGCAGAAGAATTAAAAGGTTCCGCTTTTGAAGCGGCCCTATATTCTTTCTTCCTGTTTGCGATCGGCGCCATTATCCCGGTATTCCCTTTCATGTTTTTATCAGGCACCCCCGCCATACTATTAAGTACGGCCGCCAGTGCAGTAGGTTTATTTGTCATTGGAGCAGCTATTACCCTCTTTACCGGGAAAAGCATCTGGTATTCAGGGTTCCGGCAGGTGATATTCGGTCTCGCAGCCGCAGCAATCACGTTTGGAATAGGTAAACTGATTGGCGTATCCGTAGCCGGTTAATGCTTTATTAACAAGGATTTAGCGTAAACTATTTCAATCGGGTGACAGGTCATCCCATTTTTCAATGAATAAAGTTAAGTTTGCGAAAATCATTTATTTGCGCCAGGTAACACTTTTTATATTATCAGCTGTTTTTGTGTTCAGTGCTACCGAACTTCACCAGTTGGTCAGGTTACCACAATTGGTTGAGCACTTCCGGGCGCATAAACAGGAAGACCCATCCATGACTTTGTTTGGATTTCTTCAACTGCACTATACCGCCAATCACCCGATGGATAATGATGATAATGACGACAGCCAGCTTCCTTTTAAAACGACCGAAGCAATAGGTCATGTTGATTTTTCACTCAGTATTGGCCGGTTTAACCTGCATACTCAACCAGAGTTTTCAGCCGCTGTCAATCAAATAACTCATCCCGAAGGCGATCCCTGCCACCGGGTATATGCTGTATTCCGCCCTCCCCAGGAAACAAAGGTCATATAACCTTTCCGTACAGAACCAGGTTGTTCTGTAAACACTATTAGTTGATTCTTTAAAATTTATTGTATGAATGCAGCACAAATTCATCTGGCATTAAACCATGCCCCTTTGTTTCTCTCTTTGATTGGCGGACTTTTACTGATACTGTCAATCTTCCGAAAAAATGATTTATTAAACTCCATCTCCCTTTATATGCTGGCAGCAGCAGCCCTTTTCACCGCTCCTGTTTTCTTAACAGGTGAAGGCACGGAAGAACTGGTGGAAAAAGCCATTGGCGTGAATGAAATGGCCATCGAAAGTCATGAAGACATGGCCAAAATTTCACTAATTGTTATTATCCTAACCGGCGTACTTGCGCTTGCAGGACTTTTGCTTCGCAAAAAGCCATCCATTACCAAAGCGCTTTTTCCTTTACTGGTCCTTTTTTCGCTGGCTTCATTCGGCACGATGGCCCAAACAGCACACCTGGGTGGATTGATCCGGCATACTGAACTTCAGTCAGGAACTTTAACCGGGGGAAAAGAGGCGGGCAATGAACAAGAAGGCGAGGATGATGAAAAAAAGAAGCCGGTCAGCAACGCAACAGATAGTACCGGTCAGCAACAAAAAAAGAGTATGGACAAAGATGATGATTAATCATTTTCATAATGCAGGCGGCTTTCCTACCGGGAAGGCTGCCTGTTTATCTTTTTACGCCAGGTGAGATGGCCGGACTGATCATAATGCAAAACTTCCACCAGCCGTCCGTCCTGGTCAAAATGTTTCCATTCTTTTACAGGTAGTCCATGTTTGTAAGCACCCTGGAACCAACCCGCCTGGGCCGTATCCCGGTGAATCCATTTTCCGGATTTCATCCCATCCTTATACATACCGGAATCTTTTACGAGTCCCCCGGAAAAAAAATTCATATATAACCCTTCGTGTACCCCTTGCAGGAAAACTGGTTGATATGGAATACCAGAACCTGTATTTGCTTCAGCCAGTTCTTGTAATGATAAAACAGGCTTGCGTGCACTGCTTATGGGAAAAGAATATGCAGCATCGAGGTAACGAAGTGCTAATCGTTTGTTTTTTTGGTATAATTCGGCGAGATAATAAAAACTTCGCTTAGGGTGATAATGTTGCATTTCGTTGGTGATCCGAAAAAATTTATCGGCACTGTAATGCCGGACTGACAGAATCTCTCCTTCTTCATTTCTGAATATCCAGGCTCCATCCGGCAGGTTGTTCACCAGCCGGCCGGAATCGCAAACCACCCTATTGGAATACCAGCTTTGCCAGATGCCATTCAGTTTTCCCCGTTTTACCGTTACCGTAAAAAGGGGTCGGTCAGTACCTGAAGAAGTTACAATTCCTGATACCGGTAATTCGTAAGGTAATGGCTTTTGCATTACAGGGAATGATTCATCCGGTGTATACACGTCAGCACTCCCGATATGTTCAAGGATTGCGGCGGGCTGTGTTCGGGCAAAACAACTAAACAGGCAGCATCCTGCCAGCAAGAGTGGTTTAATTTTAGCAATCATTGCTACAAAATTAAGCACAGAATCAATACGGATAAATGAGACTTCCCCAACAAAAAAAGCCCGGCTTCTGCCCGGGCTTTAACTGCAAACAATTAAAATATAACTTTTTATAAACCCTGTTTGACTCCAAGACTGACAATCGCTGCTCCCACAGGACAATTCCCTTTGGCCCGCATTGCTTTCAGTAACTTTTCCATCAATGCCTTTCTATCCTTAGTCGTTTCTTTACTGTGCTTTTTATCAAAATTTTCCATGCAGGCGGCTATAGGAGAACCTTTCGTTCCAATAGATTTTAATTGTTCAGAAAAGGCGATGGCATCATCCTGTTTAAGTTTGGAAATCCCGGACATCATGGCCGTCTGAGGATTCTCGGCTGTGGAAACAGTTTTCATAAGTGCCTGTGCATCCGGGCTGAGTGATTTTTCAAAAGCGTCAAAGCATCCGCACATTTCATCAGCCAGTTCCGGAACTTTACTATCTGCTGAACCGGAACAGGAAATAAGAAATACGGAAGCTAAAAGCAATGAGCAAAAAGATTTCATTTGTACAAGGGTTTTGGGTGATTAATAATTGAAAATACCACCCACGATCACCCCAATCCGGATATATTGACAAGTGCAGGAGTTCACTTCTCCTGAGCCAACTGCTGATTCATATCTGTAACAAAAAAGCCCCCAACGGAGGCTTCTTACTTATAACTTATAACTTACAACTCTAACTAACCACTTCCCCTTCCAGATCATAATCATACGCTTTCGTGATCTTAACATTCACAAATTCGCCAATAGGAAGTTTCTTTGCCGATTGGATCACCACTTCATTATCCACTTCCACCGAGTCAAATTCAGTACGACCCAGGTAACGGCCGGCTTCTTTTTTATCGATCAGGGTTTTGAAGACCTTACCCACTTTCTCCTGATTGAGTTCCAACGAAATTTCCTGCTGCACTTCCATAATCTCCTGGGCACGGCTTTCTTTTACTTCTGCAGGAACGTCATCCACCAGGTCATGCGCACTGGTGCCTTCTTCATGCGAATAGGTGAAGATTCCCACCCTATCAAAACGCTGGCGTTGCAGGAAGCCTTTGAGTTCTTCCACATCATCCTCTGTTTCTCCGGGGAATCCGGCGATAAGTGTCGTGCGTAAACAAATGCCCGGAACTTTTTCGCGGATGGCGATGGTCAGTTCTTCCATTTCCTCGCGGGTGATCTGCCGCTTCATCGCTTTGAGCATATTATTGGCCGCATGTTGCAACGGCATATCCAGGTAATTGCAAATATTATCCCGCTCCCGCATTACATCCAGCACTTCCAGCGGGAATTTTGAAGGGTAGGCATAATGCAGCCGGATCCACTCCAGTCCTTTCACATCCGCCAGCCGGTTCATCAGATCACCAAGCATCCTTTTCTTATAAATATCCAGCCCGTAATAGGTCAGTTCCTGGGCGATCAGCATGACTTCTTTCACCCCTTTCTTTACCAACCCTTCCGCTTCTTTCACCAGGTCATCCATGGATTTGCTTACGTGCTGACCGCGCATCAACGGAATCGCACAGAAAGAGCAGGTACGGTTACAGCCTTCCGATATTTTCATATAGGCATAGTGCTGCGGGGTGGCCAACAG
>CAUJFR010000480.1 GCA_963169885.1 Bacteroidota bacterium | reverse complement strand
ATATACATCATGTGTGCCTTCAATGATACCGGCAGCATTGAATTTCCGGCGGGCAACGGGGGTGAGCAGGAGCGGGGTGGCTTTTTTCTCCCTGGCTTCTGTTACATACCGGACCAGATTGGCCTTGAATTCGGTTTCTGTGGTATAGGTTTTTTTGGTGGGCACTTCATCATTATGTCCAAACTGTATAAAAACATAGTCGCCCTCCTGGCATTCATCCATGATCTGTTTCCAGAGTCCTTCATTCCTGAATGAACTGGTACTGCGGCCGTTTTTGGCTTTGTTAACTACTGTGACGGTGCTATCCCAGAAATACACAAAGGGCATTCCCCATCCTGTTTCGGGATAGTAACGGGGTTCCTTGATGCTGATGGTCGAGTCGCCGGCCAGGAATATTTTTAGTTTCTTTTTTTCAGTCAGCATAAAAGATAAAAGCGAAAGGCTGAATAAGAGAATAACTGTTTTTTTCATTTTACCAGGCTGTTAATGTACACTTCAATATTGGTATAATAGTGATGTAATCCGGTTTTAACGGCATCAGCCGGATCGGCCGGGTTCAGTCCTTTTTCCTTTTCCCAGGCATCGGGCATACCGTCTTTATCGGTATCAACCGGTGAAGGAGTTGAACGAAGGGCCGGCCAGGCGTTAACGGTCTGTTCATAGGCGGTGCCATGCGGGAAGCCACCCTGCACATCAATAAACCGCCCTGTACGGTTGCGAACATCATTCACGATGCGTTGGTCGAGGGTATCTCTGCGGAAGCTGGCTCCCGCTGATAGCAGGACTGCTTCATAGGAAACGGTGGCCGCTTCTACGGGTAGTGCTTCAGCCGGATGGGCTTCTTTAATGACAAATTTCTTTTTATCTTCTTCGGTTCCGCTATTGCCCATATCCACGCCCAACCAGTTGTCGTTGGTCACAGGACGGGATTCATCCACATAGTTTCCGGACACATGCCAGCTGCCAAAGCCGATATCCGGATCCCGTTTTCCCGGGTTGCAGATGCGGTATCTGACATTTTTATTGGTGCTGGGTCCGTATTTAAAATAATTGTTTACTATATTATATGACCCGCCCTCACCGGCGTAGATATTATTACTTCCCCAGTTATAGATTACGTTATTCCGGTAATCAACTAATTCGGTCGGGGTATGGCGGATCCCATTGAAGCGTGGACAACGGTTTGTGCAATGCGCAATGAGGTTGTGATGGGCACTTAAATGAAGTCCACCCCAGATGCCGCCAAAGCCATGATGTTCCCAGTCTTTATCACCTGTTTCAAAATGATAGGAATAGTTCAGGGGCTCACTGATGATATTCCATTGCAGGGTGGTGCTGTCTCCGGCATACACCGAGAACACTTCATCCGTACTCCAGCTGACACTGCAATGATCAATGATAATATTTTTACGTTTCATGCCGCCAAAAGCATCATCCCCGCCGCTGCCGTCTACCATACCTTTCTGTGATTGAAAGCGGTCTCCCATCCGGAAACGCATATAGCGGATGATAATATTATCTCCTCCAAGTGAAACCGGATAATCGGCCAGGCAGATGCCATCGCCAGGGGCGGTTTGGCCGGCTATCGTGGTATTTGTTTTTATGCTTAACGGACTAGTAAGATGAATGGTACCGGACACTGCAAAGACAATAATCTTAGCTCCTTTTGTATTCACGGCTTTTCGGAGGCTTCCTTCTCCATCATCGGCCAGGGTATTAACGATCATCACCTGGCCTCCTCGTCCACCTGAGGTGAATTTGCCAAACCCTTCTGCTCCGGGGAAAGCAATGGCAACGGAAGGGTCAGTGGAAACTGCTTGTTGTACCGGCTGGGCACAGGAGCTGGCACAAATGAAAAGCAGGAGGGGCAGGATTGACCATTGTTTTTTCATAATGAAAAGAAGGGGTTGAAGTAAATAAGGCTGCATCGGTAAAAAATTACTGATGCAGCCTCATTAGTGGTTCGTTATACAAAGAACTTGTTAATATCCCGGATTCTGGCGCAAATTAAAGTTGGCGTCAATAGCTGGTTGCGGTAGGGGTAATAGTTCTCCTTTTCCGGCAACATAACCAGTGGCATAGCGGGCGGCGCAAACAGTATTGACCGTGGTACCTACCCATACAATTTTGGTGGTGCCTGAAGGAGTAGAGGTAGATGCGGTTTTGTACAGAGAATTAAACCATATTCCCCCGACTTGCTGATTATCAGCTGTTGTGTTTGTAATGAGGTACATGGAGGCGGGCAGTGTATTGGTCAGACTATAGGAAGGGTAACCTGCCATATAAGATGGATCAACCATTGGAGTAGCTGCGGCCATTTTAAGCATATTAGCTTTTGATTCAGCTAAAGCTGTGCCTAACAGATTCCAGCGGATCAGATCATATTTCCGAATACCTTCACCACCTAACTCAAGCGCTCTTTCCCGTACGATATACTTAAAGAAATCAGCCTTGGATAAACCGGCAGGAATATCCACACTGGCATCCGAGGTATTGATCGGTTTGTCAAATCCTCTTCTGCGTACCATATTAATCGCATTATAGGCAGCAGTTGTAGGGCCATTCAGTTCATTTTCTGCTTCTGCAAACATCAATAACACATCGGCATACCGGAGAATCTGCCATTTAAGGCTAAAATACTGAATGGCATTCGTGGGTAAAACAACTGGATTAGTGATCCAGTTACGGCGGTATTTACCATCTGTCATATTTGAAATAGGTTGTCCGATACGTGTTCCGGTACTACTGGTAAAATAATGACAAACCGTTACATCACGCCGGGCATCAGTAGAATCAAACAGATAGAAATATGTGGGTAGCGGGTTCACACTGCTGTTACCCAGGTTATTCACCCGCGGACCATTATAATAGCCAAGTTTTGTATCGGCTGTGGCATTACCACCTGTTGCACTGGCCTGGAACATCAATTCACCATTCGGATCGGCTAATGTTCGGGCACAAACCTGATCCTTCCAGAGTCCTCTGAAGCTTGGATTCAGCGAGTGTTGGCCGGATGTCATGATTTCGTTGCATTCGGCTCTGGCAATCTGGTAAAAGGATTGATAGTCTGCATTACGTTGCATGGTACCGTTACTGCGGAGTGCATAACCGCCACGGAATAAGGCCAGGCGGGCACGTAATCCTTTTACAGTGCCTTTGGTAATCCGTTCATCCAGCGGATCGCCGATGCCGGTGATTTCATTCCGCCAGGGCACCAGGCCTTCTGCCATATCCAGGTCAGCAATGAGCCGGTTATATAAAGTGTCCATGCTGACTCTCGCCGGGAAGGGGTCGCTTCCGGATTGGGTGGCAGCAGGCAGGAAATGTGCCGGGAGATCCCCCCAGTTGCGGATGGCTTCAAAATAAAACTGGGCACGAAGCGTAAGTGCTTCACCGTACATCCGTTGCAGTTTTTTCTTTTCCTGTTCGGTACCATTGGTATACATATCCATCTGGGGAATATTGGCGATACAGATATTCGCAAATTCAATCCCCTGGAAAAGCTGGTTAAACGGATTCGTCAGCTGGGCATTTCCCGGTGTGGCGGCATAGCGGGCAATATCTCTCCGGTCATTGTCAGAGGAGCCCGTTGGTCCCTGCATTTCATCATTATCCAGTGGATAATAAAGACTCACGCGTATTCCATAAACGGCATCACCCACAAGACGACTATATACACTCGCCAGCGCCTGGTAAGTAGAGTTTACATCTTTAAATACCAATGGGGCGGTTACCTCAGTAATGGGTTTCTGGTCCAGGAATTTTTTACAACTGCCGGCCAGCAGGGCTATGATAAAGGCCCCCAGTAAAACGATTTTATTATAATTAGTTTTTTTCATTTTGAATAAGTTGTTGAGTTATTAAAATGAAGCATTTACACCAAAGACAAAACTGCGGCTTTTCGGATACGCGGAGTAATCGAGGCCGGGTGTCAGCGGATTGCTTCTTACGCTGACTTCCGGATCATAACCCGTGTAGTTAGTCAGAACCGCCAGGTTGTTGGCCGTAAAATACGCCCTGAGTCTGCTCATGCGCATGCCCATTAGTTTTTTTACAGGGAATGTATAACCCAGGGTCACGTTATTGATACGGAGGAATGATCCGTCTTCTATGGCCCATGAATGCGGATAGAAAGCTCCGGATCCGCGTAAAGGCTGCCAGATAGTAGCATTTTTATTCAATTCGGATAAAAGGTCGGGTGCAATACCCACTGCCTGGTTGGATCCGTTTGTATAAAGTACTCTTTGTCCGTCGGCATTAATCGTCATATACCGGCCATTCATCATTTCCAGCATATTCGAGTTGATTGAATAGGCATTGGTCAACTCAATTTTGTTGGCATTATATATGTCATTTCCCAGCGAGAAATTCATAAACATACTCATGTCCCAGTTCTTGAATACAAACTGGTTATTCAAACCACCGGTACAATTCGGGGTCGGGTCACCAATAATTCGGCGGTCGTTATTGATATCGACTACGCCATCTCCGTTCAGATCAGCGAACTTAATGGAGCCCGGCATTACTGTTCCAATGATGGAAGCATTGGAAGCTACTCCGGGACGAAGGGTGTAAACACCGGTTCCGGGATTCCAGTTGAAATCATCCGTAGTATAGAAACCGGCAGTTACTAATCCATATATAGAACCTACCGGGTAACCGATTCGTTGAATGTAATCAGTCGGTTGTCCGGAAACACCCCAGCTGGCAGCCGGGAAGAACTGAGTCTGGTTTACACCCAGTCCGACGATTTCGTTTTTATTAAAGGAGATATTGAAGTTCGCATTCCAGGTGAAATCCTGTTTGCGGATCAGTTGCATATTCAGTTGTACTTCCACCCCTTTATTGGTGGTCTTACCTATGTTCTGTAACTGAGTGGAATAACCGAAAGTGGAAGCGATCGGTACATTCAGCAATAGTTTGCTGGACGTGTTATTGTAGATGTCTACACTCAGATCCACCCGTTTGGCAAAGCTGATATCGAAACCATAGTTCCGGTTCACCGTTGCTTCCCATTGCAGATTCTCATTTACCAGTCCGGTTGGATAATAGCCGATAACCGCCTGGTTATTCAACCCGTAGAAGTAACGGCCGTCATTGGCGAAATTGGTCATGAACAGGTAGTCGTTGATACGGTTGTTCCCAACAGTACCATAGCCATACCGCAGTTTCAGGTCGCTGATAAAGTCCACATCGCGGAGAAATTTCTCATTTTTTACTCTCCACGCAATAGACCCTGCCGGGAAATACCCCCATTTCTTGCCATCCGCAAATTTGGAAGCACCATCAGCCCGCATATTGAAAGAGAAAAGATAGCGGCCAAGCAAGGTATAGTTTACCCTGCCGAAGAATGACATATTGGTATAACGGCTTTTACCCAGGCGCGGATAACCCGTAAACGATGTGCCTAAGGAGGTTTCACTAAAGGCTTTGGTCGGAGAAGTGTTCAGCGGATAGTTACCGTAAAGACTGGTATGACTCTCTGTCCGCAGGTCGTACGTTTCCTGTCCCACCAGCATATCAAAATCATGGATTTTCTTGAAACCCTTTACCGACCAGGTCAAAACATTCGAATTGGTAATGATTCGTTTAGTTACCGTATCCATACCAGCAATCGGTTTGCGACTGCCTTGTGTAATAGCATAAGGGGTAATGGAATCATTAAACTGGAGATCAGTGAAATGATTGTAATCATAGCCCGCTGTGGATTTAAAGACCAGGTTTTTGGTGATATTATAGGTAAGGGTCATGTTTACGTTCACGGCATCTGTTGTTTTTCTCCGGTACTCCTGGTTGGCCAGTGCCACCGGGTTATACAGGTTAAGACCGTTACCTACATTCTGATCAGCCAGCGGATCACTGTCATCAATATCCTGTGCATCGGAAAGGAAGGGGCGATACTTTACGGCATTTCTCAGCCGGTTATAGGAAGATCCTTTTGTGTCGGATACACCGGCACCTTGTACTTCCTGGTGGGTATAGCGCGCTCCGGCGCCTATTTTAAGTTGCTTGTTGATTTTGTATTCGCCTTTTGCATTAAAAAGATGGCGTTTGTAATCGGAGTTAATGACAATGGCTTTATCATTATTATACGTATAACCGAAATTGTAGGTCAGTTTCTTCGTGCCCCCGGAAGCACTCAGGTTATGTGTGGTGCTGATCCCGGTACGGCCAAAGGTTTCACCCTGCCAGTCTACAGCATCCACATTTTTATAATTCTGCAGTGTATCACAGGTGGTCCCGAAATTCCTGGCAAAACTGGCACTGTCAGTAGAGCTGTTGCGGGATCGTTCCCATTGATACTTTACAAAATCATAGGGATTAAAAACATCCAGCCTTTTGGCCAGTTCTTTTACCCCTACAAAACCATTGTAGCTGACGACTAAACGCCCGGGTTTACCACTTTTAGTGGTAATGACGATTACGCCATTGGCGCCTCTCGCACCATAAATAGCAGTTGCTGCCGCGTCTTTTAATACGTCAATCGATTGTATATCCTGCGGGGAAATGGTGGAGAGTCCGTTTTCCACCTGTACGCCATCTACAATATAGAGTGGTGAATTATCACCAGTGATGGACATACCGCCTCTTACACGGATCCGGATTTCAGCATCCGGTGAACCCTCTGCGGAGGTGGCAGTTACCCCGGCTAATCGTCCGTTCAGCGCTTCCGCGGCAGAGTTGATGGGAATGTCTTTTAAATCTTTTGAACTCACAGAGGATACAGAGGCCAGCAGGTCTTTACGTCTTACCGTCTGGTATCCGATCACCACTACGTCATCCATTGCTTTGGCATCGGAAACGAGGGTGACATTCAGGCTGCTGTTTTTTCCTACTGTTATTTCAGATGTAGTAAAGGATACATTGGAAAAAACGAGTACATCGTTTTCTCCGGCGTTGATTCTGAAATTACCATTAGCGTCAGTAGTGGTTCCGGTTTTGGTTCCTTTAATGGTAACCGTAACACCCTGTAATGGTTGTTTGTTTTCGGAGGAAACTACTGTACCCGTTACAGGCCGGGTTTGTGCCATTAATCCAAGCAGGGGGATCAATGCAAACAGTAACATGAAAAATCCTTTTAACTGGAATCTTCGGTTCATAATGCAGTTTTTAGTAGATAAGCAGAATAAGAAACAAAAGGTCACTGCCGTTACCCGCCGGATTAAATGCCCGTATGCATTCGGTTTACAAGCGAACAATTGAAACGTTGGAAGAAATAATTGCAGAAAATGCCGGAACCGGGTTCAGAAAAGAAGTTCTGAGCTTTGTACAATCGTTAGCAAAATGTTGTTTAACATCAATCGGTAACATTCCTTTTCAATTCGGCAAGCAGTTTTCTGTCGTTATTTTCAATAATCGGCATAGCAAGTCTACACCGTTCTTTTATATAAGTCACTGATTATTAGTATTATTTTTACGCAATCGTTCCCGGCAACGTGTACGTGAAACAGCCCTTTTTAATCGTTGAAATTTATCATGGATGTCAGTTTCTGGGTAATCGACCGTCAATCGCCTGAATTTGCAGCAAATAGGGTAATTTACAGGTCTGTTAGGGAGGTCGGCCGGGATTACCCTGACTTCGACTGCAAAAACCACCGGAAACAGACATGAAGTTTGAAGCTGTAACTATAAAAGATATTGCGAAAGCACTCGGACTGTCCACTTCCACCGTGTCCAGGGCCCTGCGGGACAGTTATGAGATCAGTCCGGAGACCAAAAAGCTTGTCCTGGAATATGCTGAAAAGATCAACTACCACCCGAACCCCATTGCACTGAGTCTGAAAGAACGGAGAAGCCGTTCCATCGGCGTTATTGTTTGTGAGATTGCCAACAGCTATTTTTCCCAGGTGATTAACGGGATTGAGTCCATTGCCAATACCAATGGCTACAATGTAATTATATCGCAGAGTCATGAATCTTCGGTAAAGGAATTAGTGAACCTTCAGTACCTCACTTCCCGCTCTGTAGATGGGTTGATTATTTCGGTATCCACCGAAACCACCGATTTCAATTTTTTCAGGGAACTGCATGACCGGGGCATGCCCATCGTTTTTTTTGACCGGATTGTGGATGAGATTCAGACCCACAAAGTGATTGCTGATAATTTTAAAGGGGCTTATGATGCCACCACCCACCTGATCAACAGCGGATACAAACGGATTGCCACTTTGTGCAATACCGTTTTCCTCTCCATTGGAAAAGAAAGGCTGGCTGGTTATAAAGCCGCACTAAAAGACCATGGAATGGAGCCGGATGACGCCCTTATCCGTTATTGCCAACATGGAGGAATGGTGGCTGCTGAGATGGACCAGGCCATGAATGAATTATTTAGTCTTACCAACCCTCCCGATGCCATTTTTGCTGCCGCTGATAAACTCACCACCGGAAGTCTCCGGGCCCTGTGTGCCAGAGGGATGTCTGTGCCTGAAGATATAGGTCTGATCGGGTTTTCCAACAGTGAACTGACCGAACTCTTAAACCCTTCGCTTTCTGTAGTCAGGCAACCGGCTTTTGAAATGGGGGAAGAAGCTACCAGCCTCCTGCTGGAGCTGATTGAAAGTAAACGTCCGGTGACGGATTTTCAGACGCGTGTACTCTCCACTGAAATGCTGTTACGCAGTTCAACCCGCCTTCAGAAAAGAAGTCCCAAAACAAGTTTGTCCTGATTCTTTTCGGATTTACCTGAACCGGCATTCATATAAGCCGGACAGCCATGCTGTACGGGTATATATTAACTTCTTATACTAATTACAAAATGCCGGTTATGGGCAAAAAAAGCCATACTATTTAGCGTATGACTTTGTGGAGAATACCGGAGTCGAACCGGTGACCTTCCCGCTTGAGGCGGGACGCTCTAACCAATATTCGCGATCAGGTGCTCAATATATTTTCTGCTTTTTTTAGCTTTAATTGCCTTTTCCCTGTTGGCCGCA
>CAUJFR010000479.1 GCA_963169885.1 Bacteroidota bacterium | reverse complement strand
ACCGGTAATTTAAGGTTCGGGTGTCCTGCCATTTCAGCGAGGTTAGCCCCTTTACCGCCAAGCAAGTTTTTCATTGATTCGTTTCCATCGGCCTTGCCGCCGCCGAAGAAGTACACATACTTTCCGGTTTTTGTTTTTGTTGCCATATTAGATAAGCTTTTGTGCTTGCATAGTTAGCGCTAAACCAGCCGAATAGGGGGGACTCAGGTCAGCGGAAACACTGATTCTTATCAATGACTAACATGAAAAAAGACGAAATGGTATTTATTTCGTCTTTTTCAATAAGTTATCCGGCAAAAATTATCCGTTGAATTCGTAGTAAGGCACTTCGTCATGGCTTTCTGCTTCTTTCTGCAGCCAATATGCCTGGGTCACCACATGCCCGTTTTTGGTCTTCAGCATCCGTCCGAAAATCGCATTGGTAGTATTGAAGGTATAATCGGTGACGCCTACTGTAAAAGTGGACGGGGGTGGCGGAGGGGGCGGGGGAGGGGGTGCTGTTTCTCCCTCTGCCACTTTGGGAGGAGGAGCTGCTTTTGGAGCCGGGCTGGGGACGGCCACTACCGTAAACCCGTTCAATTCCAGCAATGGTTTCAGAAAAGCGAGTCTCTCCGGACTTACATTCTTTTCCACGATGCCGCATTTCACGCCATCCAATTCCTCAAATTCATGGTTCTTGTTGATCGCCATACAACAGTGCTTATAATGAATGAATGTAATCGTAGATCCAGCTCAGTAATCCGGCCAGTACAATACCAGCACCACAAAGCAGCATACCAAGTTTTACCGGGGCCATCAGTTTCAGCGGTTCTATCGGGTTATCGTTTTTATCCATAAATACCGCCCGGATCACCCGCAGGTAATAATACAGGGAAATGATCATATTGAGTGCCGCCACCAGTATCAGCCAGTAAGCCGCATCGGATGCTCCCGCCGTGATCAAAAACAGTTTTCCGAAGAAACCAGCGGTAGGTGGTATACCCGCCAGCGAGAATAAGGCCAGGGCCAGTATCCAGCTTAAAAACGGGTTGGTTTTATATAATCCTTTATAGTCATCGATATTTTCTTTGCCGGTTCTTTCGGAGATCACACTGGCCACACCAAATGCAGCCAGATTGGAGAAAATATAAATCAGGACAAAATAAATTACAGCTGTACTGGGCAGATGAAATTTGTCCTGACTACTGCCACTGATCGCAAGAAGTATAAAGCCAACCTGAGCGATGGAAGAAAAAGCAAGAAATCGTTTAATGTTTTGTTGACGCAGGGCAAATAAATTACCAATCACCATGGTTGCAACGGAAAGGATGATGACCATGGGCTGCCAGATGTGGTGCATCGGAGCGAATACGCGGAATAACATGGTCATGAAAATAAATGCAACGGCACCTTTCGAAATAACAGAAAGAAATGAAGTTACTGCAATCGGAGATCCTTCATATACATCAGCCGTCCATAAATGGAAGGGGACAATGGATAATTTAAAGGCAAATGCAGTAAAAAAGAAGATAAATGCGAGTATCTGCAGGGTTGAACCGTCCAGCCGCTCGGTGATTAAAGGCAAACTGACCGTACCGGTACTTCCATAAATCAGGGAAATACCAAAAAGTAAGATGCCGGAAGAGAACGCAGATGAGAGAATCATTTTCATCGCTCCTTCTGCAGATTTCTTCTTATCCAGGTCAAAATTTGCCATCGCCGCAACCGGAATAGTAGCCAGTTCAAGTGCCAGGTAGAAAATCAGCAGGTTGGCACTGGAAATCATAAAGAACATACCCAACAGGGCCGACAACATCAGCAGGAGAAATTCGGCCAGGTGCGGTGTTTTTCTCAACCAGTCCGCACAAAGCAGGGTAATCAGGTAAACCCCGAGATTCAGGATATTCTTCTGAAAGGCGATGAGCTGGGTGGTATAGAACATATCGCCAAACAAACGGCCCTCTGTATTCAGAAAAAAGCCAAAAACAAAATTAGCCAGTAGTAAAACCTGTGCCAATGGCAGCAGGGTTTCATTCTTTACGCCTTTACCGATTTTGATAAAGAGTAAGAGGAAAATGATGCCGGTAAGCACCAGTTCTGATTTCATCAATGTGAACAGTTCATTCATTCCAGCCAGTTTTATTTTCCAGCAATACGGTTCATAATTTCTTCCGCTGCAGGTTGCAGCAGGTCATTCAGCCAGCCAGGGGCAATCCCAATAGCAAGTATACCGCCCACAAGTAAGATTGCGGCCATTTTTTCATTCCAGGCTGCATCTTTTAACAACAGGTGAGCTTCATTGGTATTCGGCCCCATCATTGTTTTGCCTATCGCTCTTAATATATAAACTGCGGTCACCACAATAGACATGGCGGCAGCTATCGTTGCGATCCGGTGAAACATATCTGCATTTTGCCAGGAGCCCACAAATACCGTCATCTCGGCTACAAAGCCGCTCAGTCCGGGTAAGCCGAGTGAACAAAGACCTACTATGAAAAAGACGGTACTGATAAAGGGCATCTGTTTCATCAGGCCTCCCATTTCGCCGACCATCCGGGTATGCGTACGGTCGTAGATCATGCCAATCACGGCAAAGAAAAGGGCCGTCATCACTCCATGCGATACCATCTGCATCAATGCACCGGTGATAGCCGTTTGCGTCAGCATACCGATTCCTAACAGACTGAATCCA
>CAUJFR010000478.1 GCA_963169885.1 Bacteroidota bacterium | reverse complement strand
GCGGCCTGGTGCGATCAGGCAATCCTTTATCCTTATTGGTATGTTCCCAGGAGCATCACATTTAATGAGAACCTGCCGATTATCCTGCAAAACCCTTCCTGGCTGGATGCAAAAAATATGCAGGTGGTTGATGGAAAGGGAAAGGTGGTCGATCATCACCGGCTAAACTGGTCTTCCTTTCATGCCGGTTATTTTCCTTATACCATCCGCCAGTCCACCGGTTGTGACAATGCCCTGGGCGTAATCAAGTTTAATATCAGTACACCTTATGGGGTTTACCTGCATGATACCAATAACAAAACCGCTTTTTTTTCCGGTTACCGGTATTTCAGACATGGTTGTATACGGCTGGAAGATCCATATGAACTGGGTGATTACCTGCTTGAGCATACCCTGGATACCACATTCCTGCAATCCTGTTACAGGCAGCAACAACCGGTAGTTGAAAAACTGAAAGCGCCCGTTGCCGTAGTTAGTGTTTATATGCCCGCCTGGCCCGGATCAGGAGGAAAGGTCTTTTATTACAAAGATGTATACGGGTTACTCAAAAACTAATGAATTGACAGATACCCAAAGGTTTATCCTGTGAAAGGTTTTTTGGTGTTAAAAACTGATCAGTACATCACTAAAAAAATGTATTATGAAAAAAATGAAACTACCGGAACACCGCGCCGGTATCTGGCTTGACCAGGAAACAGCTTATATCGTTCACCTGGAGGGTGATGCTGTAGGTAAAGTGGAAGGACTGATTTCTGATGTGGAAACAAGAGTGAGGATGGCCGGTGAAGGGAAAGTATATGCCCGCTTCGGACATACTTTCCTGGATAATCAGGAAAAGACCCAGCACCGGCAAAACAACCAGCGGAAGTCCTTTTTCAAGGAAATACTCGGACATCTTCACGGGGTGAATTTTCTTTACCTGTTTGGTCCGGGTAAAGCCCGGTATGGATTACACCACCTGATAGAAAAAGATCAGCAGTTAGCCGGACATGTTGTTGCTTTTGAGGCTGCCGACCGCATGAATAAACGGGAAGCCGTGGCCGCAACGCTGGCTTATTTTACCGGTGATCAGTTTAAACAATATAAAAAGGACCGGCGGAAGGCTTTGAAAGCAGCACTGTAGCTGGCTGATTGCTATTTTGATTATTTGACGGATTCCTGCATCAAAGGAAGTAAATTTGGTAAGGAATAAGGGAGAAAATTATGCAAGCATCTTTAGCCAGGCTGGAGCAATCATTGGAGGGCTTATTGTTTTTTAATAACAGTGCGATTCACCAGGCGCAACTGATGGCCTATTCCACCGATGCGTCTGTTTACCAGGAACGTCCGCTGGCGGTGGCGGTACCAGTATCTGTTGAGGATATTAAAAAGCTGGTACACTATGCTTCCGCACACCATATTACACTTATTCCAAGAGCAGCCGGAACGTCGCTGGCGGGTCAGGTAGTGGGAAATGGACTAGTGGTGGATATCTCCCGTTATTTTACCCGTATCCTTGAAGTGAATAAAGAGGAGAAATGGGTGAGGGTGCAACCAGGGGTGATCCGCGATGAACTTAACCATCACCTGGAATCTTTTGGGTTGATGTATGGTCCCGAAACTTCTACCGCCAGCCGGGCCATGATCGGGGGAATGCTGGGAAACAATTCATGTGGGCTGCACAGTATTGTCTGGGGCAGTGCCCGCGAACATGTACTGGAAGTGAATGCCTTGCTTAGCGATGGCAGTGAAGTGCTGTTTTGTGAAGAGTCTATAAGTAAACCAGCAACCGGGTTAAAGCACTCAATTTATGCTTCGCTGAAGCAACTGCTTGGAGATCCCGTTAATCAGCAACTGATCCGGGATAATTTTCCCGATGTAAAAGTGCAACGGCGCAATACCGGTTATGCCCTGGACAGTTTGTTAGCTATGGAACCTTTTACACCCGGAGGTTTACCGTTCAATTTATGCAAACTGCTGGCTGGTTCTGAAGGGACACTTGCTTTTGCTACAGAAATAAAACTCAATCTGATTGACCTGCCTCCACAGCATACGGCTGTGGTCTGCATCCATTGCCATTCCATTGTGGAAGCCATGCAGGCAAACAAACTGGCCCTGACCCACCGGCCGATGGCCAGTGAACTGGTCGATAAGTTTATCTTGGATTTTACCATCGGCCATCCGGAATACCACCGGAACCGTTTTTTTATAGAAGGAGATCCTGAAGCCATCCTGATGGTGGAATTTATGGAACATTCAGATGACGCCGCTACACGGAAAGCGGACGCCCTGATCCGCCAATTGCAGGAACAAAAAATGGGATTCGCCTGGCCTGTATTATATAATGAGCAGACCAAATTTGCCTGGGATGTACGAAAAGCCGGATTGGGATTACTGCGTAATCTGCGGGGGGATGCGCAGCCGGTGAATCTGATTGAAGATTGTGCCGTAAGTACGGATGACCTCCCGGATTATATTTCGGATCTGCAAAACGTATTAGCAAAACATAAAGTTCAGGCATCCTATTATGCGCATGCCGGCGCTGGAGAAATACATGTTGAACCAATCATCAACCTGAAATCTCCTGAAGGGTTAAAGACATTCCGGGATATCTTGGCGGATACGGTGGAGCTGATAAAGAAATATAAAGGCGCCCTTTCCGGGGAGCATGGCGATGGCCGTTTACGCGGTGAATATATTCCATCCGTGGTAGGTGAAAAAACCTATGCCTTATTTCAACAGGTCAAGGCGATTTTTGATCCGTTATATATATTCAATGCCGGGAAAATTACTGGTACACCGGCAATGGATACGCATTTACGGGTACAGCAAAAACCGTCAGCGCCAGTTGTATCTACCTATTTTGATTTTACTGGAAATGATGGCATTCTACGGTTAGCCGAAAAATGTTCAGGCTCCGGTGATTGCCGTAAAATGCCGGCAACCGGTGGTGTGATGTGTCCCAGTTACATGGCCACCCGCCTGGAAAAAGATACCACCAGGGCCAGGGCCAATGTCCTGCGGCAATTCCTCAGCAATGAGCTGGACGGCCAACCCTTCCAGCATGAAGAAATCAAAGAGATCATGGATCTCTGTCTGAGTTGTAAAGGGTGTAAAACAGAATGTCCTTCCGGGGTGGATGTGGCCAAGATGAAAGCGGAATTTCTTCAACACTATTACGATAAAAACGGAGTACCATTCCGGGCCCGGCTGATTGCCAATTACAGCAAACAGATGAAACTGGTGTCGCTGGTTCCGGCCCTGTTTAATTGGTTTTACAGGGTGCCCTTTTTCCGGAGAACGGCTCACCGGATGGTAGGGTTTCACCCGGAGCGAACGATGCCGGAGGTAGCGGGACAAACATTAATGAAATGGTTTGAGGGAAGGCAAAAGTCAAAATTAAAAAGTAAAAATGGGGCGACTCCTTTAATGGGAGAATCATTACAGAAAGGGAAAAGGGTTTACTTGTTTTGTGATGAGTTTACCAATTATAATGATGCGGAGGTGGGAAAGAAAGCGGTATTGTTATTAGAAGCCCTGGGGTATGAAGTCTTCATACCGGAGCATGGGGACAGTGGCCGCACGTATTTATCAAAAGGACTGGTGAAGGAGGCAAAGAAAATCATTAATAAGAATATCAGGCTTTTAACTGGATTCATCAGTCCGGAAACCCCGCTGATCGGGATTGAGCCATCAGCCATTCTGAGTTTCAGGGATGAATATATAGACCTGTCAGATCCTGAAAATAAGCAGGCGGCAATTGCTTTGTCAAAAGCCGCCTTTACGATCGAGGAATTTATTGCGAATGAATATAAAGCCGGTCGCATTGACCGCGCCCTTTTTACTACAGCAGAAAAGAAAATACTGATACACGGGCA
>CAUJFR010000477.1 GCA_963169885.1 Bacteroidota bacterium | reverse complement strand
AAGTTGTAAGTGTGAGCGGTATGTTTTTAGTTATAAGTTTTAAGTAAAATACACTGGAATGTTTGCTTAGGAACCCGCACTCCGGATTTCAGAAGTAAATCTGCTTAGTACTTACTTATAACTTACTACTTATAACTTACCACTTCACTTAGTTGTTTATGCAACTTTCTATACCAAAAATAATGGTTATTAAATTGATGAAAAAAAGTTTTTGCGGGGTAGTCCGGATGGAGTTCCTTTGAAAATATGTATACCCTGCTCCGCACGATCCTTTTTAAGTTTTCCCCCGAAGCGGTACATCATTTTTCCATGAAGGCGCTGAAAATCAGCTGCAGTACCTGGCTGGGGAAGAAAATACTGAGTTCCTTATTTACCTATAAAAATCCGAAACTCCACACCCTTTTCCTCGGACTACCCTTCCGTAACCCGGTAGGACTGGCGGCCGGATTTGATAAAAACGCGGAATATCTGCGGGAGCTTGAATGCCTCGGTTTTGGTTTTGTGGAAACGGGTACCGTAACACCCAAAGCGCAACCCGGCAATGATAAACCCCGTGTTTTCCGATTACCTGCCGATAAAGCGCTGATCAACCGGATGGGCTTTAATAATGAGGGAGTGGATGTGGTGGCAGAGAGGTTGAGGAAATGGAAAACTAGTCGGGAGTCGGGAGTCGGGAGTCAGGAGTCAACAGCCAATCCTACTTATCGGATGATTATTGGGGGGAATATCGGGAAGAATAAGGTGACGCCGAATGAGGAGGCCTGGAAGGATTATGAAATTTGTTTCAATGCCTTGCATGATTACGTGGATTATTTTGTCGTGAATGTGAGTTCACCCAATACACCGGGTTTGCGGGAACTACAGGAGAAAGAATCCCTGCGGAAGATCCTGGTACACCTGCAAACACTTAATTCGGAGAAAGCGATCCAACGACCTATTCTTTTAAAAATAGCGCCGGATCTGACCAATGAGCAACTGGATGACGTGGCCGCATTGGCACTGGAGATAAAACTGGACGGACTGGTGGCTACGAATACAACGATCAGCCGGGAGGGACTCAGTCAGGAGTCGGGAGTCGGGAGACTGGAGGGTTAAGTGGTAAACCTTTACAACAAAGAAGTACGGAAGTATTGCAATACCTGATCAGCCGTACGGAAGGGAAAATACCGGTGATTGCTTCCGGTGGTATTTTCACAGGGACGGATTCAAAGGAAAAGTTGGACTGCGGGGCTCCGTTAGTACAGGTCTGGACCGGTTTCATCTATGAAGGACCGGCGATTGTAAAGAATATTACCCGGCACCTGCTTTCCTGAGTCCGTACCAAATCCTGCATTCGCCTGCAATTCATTAATTTTGCCCTTTCTTAAGCATTATGGAATACCTGTTTACCAGTGAGAGTATCATCAGTTTCTTTGTCCTTGTCATCCTTGAAGTGGTGCTTGGCATCGACAATGTCATTTTTGTAAGTATCATCCTGAACCGCCTGAAAGGCGATAAATCACAGCGAAGAGCCCGTCGTGCCTGGATGGTCACCGGCATCCTGATGCGGAGTTTATTATTGATGGGACTGGGTTGGTTGCTTTCTCAAAAAGGGAAATCCGTTTTTACGCTTGGTGACAAGGGCTTTGATCTCGCCAGTATTGTAATGCTTGCCGGCGGACTTTTCCTGATCTATAAATCAGTGATGGAAATTCACCATAAACTGGAAGGCGAAGATCCGAATGAATCTCTACGTAATCAGAAACCGCTGGGATTCGGACAGGCCATTGGCCAGATTGTGCTGATTGATGCGGTATTCTCTTTTGATAGTATTATCACGGCTGGTGGTACCGCCAAGCACGTGGAAATCATGATTGCTGCAGTGGTGATTGCCATGACGATTATGTTTTTATTCAGTCCGGCCATTGCCGGCTTTATCCATAAGCACCCCACGCTGAAAATGCTGGCCCTTTCCTTCCTGGTGATGATTGGCTTAAGCCTGATCATTGAAGGTTGGGACAGTGAAGCCGCGCATCAGCTTCATCTGAAAAATTATATCTATTTCGGAATGGCGTTTTCCTTTGTGGTGGAAATGCTCAATATGACTATGATGGGCCGGGCGAAGAAAAGAAAAGCGCATTTGGTTACACTGAATGAACCGGTGCTGGAGGAGAAAAAAGAGGATGACAATGACCAGGCTAAATAAATAAAAGGCGCTTCAGGTGAAGCGCCTTTTATTTATTTAGCCTACTTATTTATACCGATACGATTATTTCAGTCGTTTAACAGTCATGGATACCTGTCCTGTATTATCTCCGTAACCAATCAGTACATCATTTGCATGACACATCAGGAAGCCTGAAACGGCTGCTGTATAGGTCCTGGAAGTACCAATTTTGAAATGGGTCCCTGTATAGGATGTATTATTCATATCCCGGAATATTTCACCAACTAAAGTCATCATATTATAACTGGATTGACGACGGGCACCATCCAGCAGACCGGGCTGGTAACCATTTGCAGTAGTCTCAGTACTGCCGTTTTTCCATAAGTCAGTACCGCCAACTGTAAATTGATACTGTTCACCGGCACTCATAAAAAGAGTTGTATGATTAAATGACACCCCTGCCTTTATCACAAAAGTTTTTGTCTCATTCACCCCTAATTTACTGGCGGCAAAACGTAGTCCCGTGTTACCATCCACTTTCATTTTTGAGCAATCGATACGGGTCATTCCGTTTTCGAGTTGCTGCATGTAAGGGATGGGGCTATAAAACGGACGGGAGCCAATCCAGGAATCGTTTGCTGCCTGGGCGGCTGTCTTACCATTTACCACAAAATCATTAAAAAAGTAAGTGATCTGCGGCTCAGGCATATAATTGTTATTCACTGAGCCAACTGCTGTTTTGGCTCCAATACTAATCCAGGCATCATTGGTATTCCCTCCTTTACAATTACACATATAAACCAGACGCAGGTTAAAATTAAATCCGCTTCCTTCTCTGGCTCGTGCATCCGTAAGAAGACTCCTTATCCCTTTAAAGGATTTTATTCCGGATGCTGTTTTAAAAGTTGCATCTGATTCCGGAAGCCGTTCACCATTATTCAGCAAAAGAAAAAAGATGGACCCGTCCTGAGTATCCCCGCCATGGCCAAGTACCAGTAAGTCCACAGTCTTTCCCAGCTTGGCCTGGGTAATCAGTGTATTCAGCAGATTAGCCCTGGTACACATTACATCGGTGAGGTAGATCACCTTTTCATAACGATCAGCCAGTTGAAGTTTCGTTTTAAAATTCTCGAAATTCTCCGCTAATGCATCGACCACTTTGTTGAGTGTGGTGCGGAAAGGTTCAGGAATTTCCTGCGCAAAACTGAGTTTTCCGGTATTTTCCTGCAATACGACCAATACCGTATTCTTGCCAGGCTGTGCCTGCAGAAAGCCTGTTGCTATTAAAAACAGGCAGCTAAAAATTACTCTTTTCATCGGTGTTTGTTTTATGGTTTGTTACTAAATTGTTTATCGCATCATACAGGATATCCCCGCTACCGGGATAAAAGCCTGTGATTTTCCATTGACATCGAGTATCCAGCGCATGCCGTAGTTGATGATCACGTTCTGGCTGATCCGCCAGTCGCCACCAAGGCTGAGTGAATTAGGATGCACGACCGTCCACTTTACTGAATTGGAAACGACCTCGGTGCTGGCTGGTTCAGTAAATACATCACGCAACGCATCCACCGGTGTTTTAAGGGCTTTTTTCTCGTAGAGAAATTCAACAAAAAAACTATAGAGGGGGCCGCCATAGCGGAGATTGAGACCGGCGCTATAAATTTTATTTTCCGCCACCGCCTGTGCGGTTCGCTCTTCCAGCGTCGTCGTATTGCGGAGCAGAAAATCCAGTTCCTCCTCGTACCAGGTGGTACGTACCAGACCATAAAACATCCATCGCTTTCCCAAGGGTAAGGCCCCATTGAGCCAGATGCCCCATCCTGTATTGCGGTTCAGTCTTAATTTTTTTAAGGACCCGGCACTATCACTCTGATACGTATACACCCGGCCAACAGCAATATCCAGGGAGGCCGCATTCCAGTTCTCTGCAATAAAAATTTTTGCACGGTCGTTGATCTCTGTATTCCGGCGGCTGTTCAGACTGAATAACTGTTCCTCGGTACTTTTGATTTCTGAACGGATACCCGGTTTATCCATAATATTCTGAACCGTATCCAGCTTAAACTGCAACTCCTTTAATTTGGCTTCCAGTGTTTGTTTCTCTTCTGTAAACCGTATCCCGATATCCTCATACATGGACTTCACCATCAGGGGATCCTTTCGCTTAAACAGGTTAA
>CAUJFR010000476.1 GCA_963169885.1 Bacteroidota bacterium | reverse complement strand
TGAATAAACCTTTTTTGCCATGCCAACGATCCATCTTACCACTTTTATAGCCGCCCCTTACAATGTGGTTTTTGACCTGAGCCGTCATATCGGACTCCATAAAGAATCTATGTCTGCCTACAAGGAAGAAGCAGTGGCTGGTACCCGGTTTGGCCTGATCGAAAAAGACGAAACAGTAACCTGGAAAGCCCGCCATTTATTCAAAGAGCGGCTGATGCGTGTAAAGATCAGTGAACTGAAGCGGGGAGAAATGTTTATCGATGAACAGATGCAGGGGGATTTTAAAATGATGAAACACGAACATTATTTCAAACCCTGCGAAAACGGCACGATCATGATCGACCTCTTTCACTTTGAAACACCGTATGGTCTGTTTGGCCGCTGGTTCAACGCGCTCTATCTAACCAACTATATGAGAAAACTCCTGGAACAGCGTAATAAAACAATACAGGAATATGCGGAGAGTGATAAGTGGAGAAAGCTGTTAATTAAGTAAATTTGCGCCTTACTATGAGTCAGAAACCCACCCTCCATACATCGATCTCCCCGGCCTTATTACATCTCTACGATCTGAGCAACAGTGTGGTCGTGATTATTGATGTATTCCGGGCCACATCCACTATTGCTTCCGCACTCTACAACGGGGCAAAATGTGTGATACCGGTGGATTCAGTACCCAAGGCCATTGAGATCAGTCGTAATATCGATGGGATAGCTGCCGGTGAGCGGGATGGTATTATTGCGGAAGGATTGCAACATGGCAATTCGCCATTGGAATATACACGGGAGTTTATTGAAAATAAAACACTGGTGCTGACAACAACTAATGGTACCCGTTTATTGCAGATGGCACTGGACCGCAATGCAGATACCATCATCTCCGGATCCTTTCCCAATCTTTCAGCAGTTTGTGAGTTCCTGGTTCAGGAGAAAAAGAATGTGGTACTGGGTTGTGCCGGCTGGAAGGACCGGTTTAACCTGGAAGACACTTTATTTGCCGGTGCGGTGATCAACCGGCTCGCCAAACAGTTTACGATTCACTGCGACAGTTCACTGATGGCCGAAACCATGTATCTGAAGTATAAAAACAAACTGACTGATTTTGCGCCGAAGCTTACGCATTATCACCGCCTGGTGGAACGCTTCGGACTGATAGAAGATATTAACTATTGCCTCACGCCCGATCTGGCCAATATACTACCGGTATACACCGAAGGGAAGCTGGTTGTGAAATAAAAAAAGGGGTCAAAGGTACTTCATTTTTCCCTCATAAATCCAGAAAAAAATTAATTTATTATTTCAGCCATTTCACGAGGAATTCCGCTTTTTAATCATTTAGATTTGCCGATTGCCCAATAATCAGCCGGCAGCCGGCAGGCCGCAGTCAGCATCAGAATCGGTGCAACTGCTTACTGCCACTGCTTACTGCAAACTGAAATACTGAATGGCGTTACCGCACCTTATTAAGTATATCTATACCCATGGAACGGATGAAGTAATCCGCCGGGGAAAGAAAATACATGCAATTGGTTTTGTAGAACTGGTCGAGTATGATGACCTTTTTGGTTCCGCGGTTTTCCGTGTGAAGGATGACAGCTATTCCACCTACTATAAAGTTTATATCCAGAAATTCAAGGATCCCAAAGGTACTTCCATGCGTTGTGCCTGTCCGTATAACCTGGGTGATATCTGCCGTCACGAAGCCGCTGCACTTTTCCAGTTACAGGAACTGATCGACCGCGGTCATTTGCAGGCGGAGAATATCAAATATGATCAGCGGCATACGGTAGCCAAGATGAAGGCCATCGAACTGAAGACCCTGCGCCTGGTCTGTTCACCCGAAACCTTTATTGATGCCGAAACTTTTTTACGTACCAATAAAGCCAAGATTGAGTCGGCGGAAAACGAAACCGTAAAAGCCACGGTCACCCTGAACGGACAAGCGTATAAAGTCATTCTCCGCAAAAACGAAGAACGGAATTTTGATACCAGTTGTGATTACGAAGATGAAACGCACCTGCTTTGTCTGCCCAAGCTGATCGTTTTTCTTCAGTTGCTTAATGCACATGGGGCCAATTATTTCGACAGCATCCGGAACTGGGATAAAGAAAAAAATAAATTACTGGAAGCCTATGGGTATTCCCTCGAAGATGACTTAAAGGGAAAGTTTGAATTTGCCTATAAAGACGGCAAACCTTTTCTGCGGGTATTGGATGCTTCGATCAAGCGGGTTGCACCTGTTGCCGCTCCCAATCGCCCGGTATTACTGCCCCTGAAAGAAAAGGATGCGGTGGAGGAAAAACTGGTCTTTTCCGATGAGCCCGCGCCGGCTCCCTCACAACGACTGGGTGTGGTTTTTAATTTCAGTAAAAAAAGCTATCCGCGTTTTACGGTGGATGTGGTGATTGGTGAACCGAATGAGAACCAGGATGCGTTTACCGGCAAAGTGGAAAAAACCGATATCAGCCGCTACGTGAATACAGATCAGTTGCCTGAGGGTGACCGCGAGCTGCTAACCATGTTGCGCAAACTGCAGGATGCGGAGATCAATAAATATATCAGCCGTAACTCCCCTTTCTCCGGCATTTGGGAAAATATCATTCACCAGGAAGAGGATGACCTGCCGGATGAGACCAAGGAACTGATGGCCGAGTACATGTTGCCCAAACTGAAAAAATTGTTTATTGATTGTACCGGTAACCCATTCGTGTTTTTATTGCCTGGAGGAAAAGCGTTTAAGACAGCTAACCTGGAACAACTGCAGCTTCAGTCAGAAAATGCAAAGCCGCATTTTATCATCCGTAAAAACTCGAGTTACAGTATTCAATGCCGGGTAAAGGCGGGTCCCCTGGAATTTGACCTGGGTGATAATGAAGCGGAGACGCCTTTATTCTTTTTATATAACAACCAGGCCCATCTTTGGGAAAGTAATGATGTGATCCACCTGGTGGAGAAGTTCCTGCCTTCCGGTAAGATGAGTGTACCGGTAGCGCAATGGCAGGATACGTTGATGAAATTTATCATGCCCCTGGCCCGTGAACATAAAGTTGATTTTGATAAGGCCCTGATCCAGGAAGTAAAGGATGGCAATCCGGATGTGAAGCTCTACCTGATGGAAAAAGGGGAATACCTCGTGTTTCAGCCCTCTTTCTCCTACAAAGGATACGAGACAAAGGCAAAGGACCGTGATGAAGTGATAGTACCTCAGACGGATAAAGTGCTTGTGGTGCATCGTAACCGCGAAAAAGAACAGGAGTTTATCCAGTCGTTGCAGAACCTGCATTCCAATTTTGTTTATAACGAAGATTCCGCCACGCTGGCGCTGAAAGGCTCCGATGTGCTGAAGAATAACTGGTTTTTCCTTTTTGTGGATGCGATGAAGGAAAACAAAACACCGGTATTTGGTTTTGAAGCCCTGAAGAATTTCCGGTTTAATACAGCGAAACCGCAGACGAAGATTTTTATCAGCAGCAATACGGACTGGTTTGATGCTAAAGTGGACATCCTCTTTGGTGACCAGAAAGTAACGGTGGCGGAAGTAAAGCGGGCGCTGGCCAATAAGCAGCAATTTGTACACTTAAGTGATGGAACTTTAGGGATCCTGCCCGAAGAGTGGTTGAAAAAATATTCATTGTTATTCCGGGTAGGTGAAGGCAAGACCGATTCACTGAAACTCTCCCGATATCACCTGAGTGTGGTGGATGAGCTCTATGAATCCAGGGATGAGGAAGAACTGGTGGTGCAACTGGAAGAGAAATATGAAAAATTAAGAGAGTTTAATAAGATCCGGGAGATCGATCCCTCGAGTCAGCTGAAACAGATCCTGCGCCCTTACCAGGTGGCGGGATACCAGTGGTTGAATTATTTAAAGGATATCAAATGGGGCGGAATACTGGCTGACGATATGGGTCTTGGTAAAACCGTGCAGGCCCTCTCCTTCATGGAATTTTTTAAACAGGAGCAGGGCAAACTGAAAGCCCTGGTAGTTTGTCCCACCACACTGATCTATAACTGGGAAAATGAGATCCGCAAGTTTACGCCCAGCCTTACCTACCGCATCCACCACGGTGCATTGCGTACGCGGGTGAAGGAGGACCTGACCGATCATGATGTGACGATCACCACCTATGGTACTTTACGCAGTGATATTAAATTGCTGGTGAGTGTGGATTTTGATTATGTAATCCTGGATGAATCCCAGGCGATTAAGAATCCTTCCAGTAAAGTGACCAAGGCGGCCTGCCTGCTGAATGCAAAAAACCGGTTGTGCATGAGCGGTACGCCGTTGCAGAATAATACATTTGACATTTTTGCACAGATGAATTTCCTGAACCCCGGTATGCTGGGTACGATGGAATTTTTCCGTCAGGAATTTGCTATTCCGATTGATAAATTCGGGGAACAGGACCGCAAGGATCACCTGCGTAAGATTTTATATCCGTTTATTCTTCGCCGTACCAAGGAACAGGTGGCCAAGGATCTTCCGGAAAAACAGGAGATGATCCTGTTCTGCGAAATGGAAGAAGAGCAGCGGAGTATTTACGATGCTTACCGGAATGATTTCCGCAACCAGATCCTGGGTACAATCGAAACCCAGGGCATCCAGAAATCACAGTTAACGATCCTGCAGGGATTGATGAAACTGCGGCAGATTTGTGACTCACCCGCGATCCTGAATGAACAAGAGAAATTTGAGAACCACTCGATTAAGTTGGATGAGCTGGCCCGTGAGCTGAGTGAGGATATGAGTAATCACAAAGCCTTGATTTTCTCCCAGTTCCTGGGTATGCTGGCCCTGATCCGGGCCAAACTGACCGAGCTCGGCATCAAGTATGAATATTTTGACGGCAGTACATCGGCACCCGATCGGGAAAAAGCCATTCAGAGTTTCCAGAAAAACGATGAAGTCCGGGTATTCCTGATCTCCCTGAAAGCCGGGGGTGTCGGATTGAACCTCACTGCGGCGGATTATGTCTATATCGTGGATCCCTGGTGGAACCCGGCGGTGGAACAACAGGCCATTGACCGGACACACCGTATCGGGCAGACCAAGAACATCTTTGCCTACCGGATGATCTGTAAGGATACGATTGAAGACAAGAT
>CAUJFR010000475.1 GCA_963169885.1 Bacteroidota bacterium | reverse complement strand
TTGCCCTACATTTGCGCAATTTGTTTTTAAACAAGCAAAGCCCTGAAAAATGCCTAATTCCTCCATTCCCGCTGTTTTATTGTTAGCTGACGGAACCGTGCACCATGGCCAGGCTTTTGGCGCCATTGGGACGACCACCGGCGAGATCTGTTTTAATACCGGTATGACCGGTTACCAGGAAGTGTTTACCGACCCCAGTTATTTTGGCCAGATCCTGATTATGAACAGTGCCCATATTGGGAACTATGGGGTGAAAGATGGGGATGTGGAGTCGGACAGTGTGAAGATCAATGGCCTGATCGGCCGGAACCTGGAAGACCAGTATTCCCGCAAAATGGCCAATGGATCTCTGAATGAATACCTGAAAACCAATAAGGTAGTCTCTATCGAAGGAGTGGATACCCGGGCCCTGGTAGCCCAGATCCGGACCAAGGGTGCTATGAACTGTATCATTTCCTCCGAGACCACCGATATTGAAGTATTGAAGAAAAAACTGGCCGAAACCCCCAATATGGACGGACTTGAGCTGGCTTCCAAGGTAAGTACCGCTGCCAGTTATGAACTGGGGGATGCGGCCTCCGGGATACGGATTGCGGTGATGGATTACGGGGTGAAAAAGAATATCCTCCAGTGTATGGTGGACCGCGGTGCCCATGTAAAAGTATTCCCGGCCAAGACCCCGCTGGAAGAAGTGAAGCAATTCCAGCCCGATGGCTATTTTATCTCCAATGGTCCCGGCGACCCGGCCCCAATGGATTATGCAGTGGCCACCGTTAAACAGATTCTGAAAGAAGAAAAGCCGTTGTTTGGCATCTGCCTGGGGCACCAGCTCCTTGCTTTAGCCAATGATATTCCCACGTTCAAAATGCACCATGGTCACCGCGGACTCAATCACCCGGTAAAAAACCTGATCAGCGGCCGTTCGGAAATAACGACCCAGAACCATGGTTTTGGCGTGGATCCGGAAGCCGTGAAGAAAGCCGACCATATCGAGATCACGCACCTCAACCTGAATGACCAGAGCATTGAGGGGATCCGGGTAAAAGGTAAGCCCGCATTTTCGGTTCAGTACCATCCGGAAGCCACACCGGGACCGCATGATTCAAGGTATTTGTTTGATAATTTCCTGGAACTGGTCAGATCACATAAGGGTTAACACATAGAAACATAGTTTCATAGGTACACATAGACAAATACAGCAATAAAAAAGTACAAAACGTCTCTGGTTTACAGGGACGTTTTTTTTACCTGTTCACCAGTAAAATCACCGCAAGAATCAGAATGCCGAAGATGGAAAAGAATACCGTCAGAACTTTTTTATTGGCTTTTTTCCGGACTTCTTCCGGGTAATTGTTGAAGCGTTCTATGATCCGGGTATAATTTTTTTTTGTACCTATTGTAAAATTGGCCAGGGCCACGAGGAGAAACAAAACGGGGATGGCGAGGAGTTTGCCCATGTTTTTCCCACTTCCACTTCCGGTAAAACCTCGCATGGACCGGGTCATCGATTCATTCATGCCCGGAATCAGCATTAAAACAAATATCACGGTCAGCAGGAGAAGTAAGAATATTACACTGATCAGGAGATTGCCATTAAATCGACCTTTGCTGCCATCGCCACCACGCTGGCTGATTTCCTGGTACTGACTGCCATAAATAGCTTCAAGAAGGGTCATATGGTTGTTGTATTATTTTCAAGTATTTTCGGGAAATGAAGATAGCAATTATCAACGGACCTAACCTGAACCTGCTGGGGAAGCGTGAGCCCGGTGTTTACGGTTCCATGTCATTTGAGGAATTCCTCTCCGCTCTTCGTCATAAATATGCAAATATGGAGATCAGTTATTACCAGAGTAATGTGGAAGGCGAGCTGATCAATGAGTTACAACGGGTCGGTTTTGACTATGATGGGATTGTACTTAATCCCGGGGGGTACACGCATACTTCGGTAGCTATCGGGGATGCCATTGCCGCAATTAAAACGCCCGTGGTGGAAGTGCATATTTCCAATGTGCATGCCCGGGAGGATTTTCGCAAACTATCACATGTTAGCGCCAAAGCCGCAGGCAGTATCATCGGTTTGGGCCTCCGGGGCTATGAACTGGCGATCGACTGGTTGATTGCTCATTAATACGCCTGATGTATATCAAGGCGGTTGATAAGCCAAATCATTCTGAAATCTGTAAATAGCAATAGTTTTGCAGCATGAGAACTCCATTTGAATTCAAAACCGCCGAAGCCGCACTCTCTGTTGTAAAATCCGGAGATCGTGTATTTGTACAGGGCTCTGCCCAAACCCCCTTATACCTGCTCAGAGAACTTGGTAAAAGAGCACCTGAACTCCGTAATGTGGAACTCACATTTATTACGGTGCAGGGTGATATTGAACTGGATAAGCCCGAGTACGCTGAGTCCTTTCATATCAATTGCATGTTCGTCTCAGAATCGGTCCGTAAAGCCGTAAATGATGGCCGTGCAGATTTTGTACCCGTGTTTTTAAGTGATATCCCTGATTTATTCCGAAAGCATTTGCTTATTGACGTGGCCCTGGTTCAGGTGTCACCTCCTGATAAACATGGATACTGCTCTCTGGGCGTATCCGTAGACGTAGCCCGTAGTGCTGTAAATACTGCTACCCATATAATTGCCCAGGTGAATCCAAGGGTACCCCGTACACATGGTGACAGCCTGGTGCATACCAGCCGCTTTACGGCGATGGTCTACCATGAGGAAGAATTACCACAGGTGGATTACGGATCCAAAGTGAAAGAAGATGAACTGAAGATTGGTCAGCTGATAGCCGGAATGATTGAAGACGGCAGTACCCTGCAGATGGGTATTGGTACCATTCCGGATGCAGTGTTAAAAGCGCTTCACAATCACAAGGACCTTGGAGTGCATACCGAAATGTGCAGTGATGGAATCATCGACCTGTTTGACAATGACGTAATTAACAATACCAAGAAAAGGATCCACCCTAACAAAACCGTCACCGGTTTTGCGGTGGGTACCCGCCGTCTCTATGATTATGTGGATGATAATCCGGCCTTCGTTTTCCTTGATATTGATTATGTGAATGACCCGCACGTAATCCGCCGTAATCCCAAAGTAGTGGCCATCAACAGTGCCATTGAAGTGGATATCACCGGTCAGGTTTGCGCCGACTCTATCGGTACCCGTCAGTACAGTGGTATTGGCGGACAGATGGACTTTATGCGGGGTGCTGCGCTGAGTGAAGGAGGTAAACCGATTATAGCGTTAACCAGCCGCACCAACAAAGGCACCAGCCGGATTGTTCCATTCCTGAAAGAAGGCGCC
>CAUJFR010000474.1 GCA_963169885.1 Bacteroidota bacterium | reverse complement strand
GCCTGATAAAAAGAAAAACTATCGCCGTGAAAAGATCGAGATCGGTGCTTCAGATATCACCACGGTCACCCAGCAAATCAAAACCACCTGGCAAAAAATCCAGGACCGCGATTTTTATACCGGCTGCGGCAAGGAGGATTGCCACTGGTGCAATTTTGTAAAGACCAACAACATGGCCATCGCCCTCCACGACCTCGAAACAGAGGATGAGGCTGAAGCCTGATAAGGATTCGCCTGCGGCGAAAGATAGGGTGGCCACGAAAACACACGAAAGGGCACGAAAAAATACAAGCCACGGATCGCACGGATATACACGGATTTAATCTCCGCTTAAGGATGATTTTTTCCCGCAACGAATAAAAAGATTGTCCGATTATTCAAAACCGCTCTCCATAGCGGAGAGTCTTAAAAAGCTTTGCGGGAAATTTTTGCCACTGGCAAAATCCTTCCCGTACTTCCCGTCTTCCCGGCAAAATTTTATCCCGCAGGGATTCAATCCGTGTATATCCGTGCGATCCGTGGCCTGCCTTTCTGTATTCTTTCGCGCTCTTTCGTGTCAATTCGTGGCCACCCCATTTGCCGCAGGCAAATAAATCCGTGCATATCCGTGTTATCCGTGGCTTGCCTTTCTGTATTCTTTCGTGTTCATTTGTGTCCTTTCGTGGCCACCCCATTTGCCGCAGGCAAATAAATCCGTGCTGATCCGTGTCATCCGTGGCCTGCCTTTCTGTATTCATTCGTGACCTTTCGTGTCAATTCGTGGCCACCCCATTTGCCGCAGGCAAATCTCTCTTATTGGCTTTTAGGATTTCGGCAACAATTCTCTGGCCCAAACCGTGTAAGTTTGCAGCTGCATGCGCAACCGAATTTTCATATCCGCTTTTTCCGCTCTCGCCCTCCTGTTTTCTACAGTGATCAATGGCCCCGGCTGTGCCAATATTGTACCCCCGCAAGGAGGACCGAGAGATACGATTCCCCCGGTATTATTAAAATCCAATCCCGGCGACTCTGCGGTGAATTTCACTGGCAATAAAATCGTCTTCACGTTCGATGAATTTATGGACGTGCAGGATATCCAGGGCAATCTGCTGGTATCGCCCATGGCAAAGATCAATCCGGTAGTGGACTTTAAACTACGGGAAGTCACCGTGAAACTCAAAGATTCACTGGAAGCCAACACCACCTATACCCTTGACTTTGGCAAGGCATTAAAAGATATCACCGAAGGGAATATAATTAAGGATTTCAGGTTTACCTTTTCCACCGGTGCCTATATCGATTCCCTGGAACTGAAAGGCAATGTACTCATGGCGGAAACGGCCAAGCCGGACAGTACGATGATCGTCTTGCTCTACACCAATAAAGATGATTCTGCCGTGGTAAAAGAGAAACCTAAGTACATCGCCCGGCTGGATGGAAAAGGAAACTTTCATTTTAAAAACCTGCCGGCCAAAACCTTTTATATCTATGCCCTGAAAGACGAAGGTGGCATGCGCCGGTATATGAACGAAAAGCAGGCTTTTGCCTTTTCCGATTCAGCGGTTACTATGCAACTGAAAAATGAGCCCGTCTCCCTTTTTGCCTATGCAATAAAAGAAAAACAGGTGGCCGCGACCGATGATTTCGGGGCACCCGGCGGCAAACCCAAGCCGGGCACAGCGACTGAAAAGCGGCTGAAATTCCAGGCCAATATCACGAATAACCAACAGGATCTGCTAAGCGACCTGATCCTGAATTTTGAAACACCCCTTAAAAAATTTGACAGCACGGGACTTCGTTTATATACCGACAGCACTTACCAGCCGGTGACAGAACTATCCATGCTGACTGATAGCCTGGCCCGCACTATCACCCTGCGTACGACCTGGAAAGAAAACACGTTGTATAACCTGATCCTGGATAAAGAATTTGCGGAAGACAGCAGCGGCCGGAAATTATTTAAGACCGATACGATCAGTTTTATAACTAAGAAAAAAACGGATTACGGTACATTGAAGATCCGGTTCCGCAAACTGGAACTGGAAAAAAACCCGGTTGTACAGTTGGTCAATGGACAAGGCATTGTCAGTTCCTTCCCACTGAACGAAACTGAATTTAACCTGGCCATATTTAACCCCGGCGATTATGAGGTCCGTATTTTGTTTGATGCCAATAAGAACGGCAGTTGGGATCCGGGCCAGTTCTTCGGTACCCGCCGCCAGCCCGAAAAAGTAACCCTGATCGGACGCAAGATTACCATTAAGCCAAACTGGACGAATGAGTATGATATTGATGTGCAGTAGTGTGTCTTTGTCATGCTGAGCTTGCCGAAGCACCCTTCGACACGCTCAGGGTGACAACGTGCAGCCCCTGTCATGGTGAGCGTGTCGAACCATGACCAAACCTATACTTCATCAACTTTCACCCCACCCGACTATCTTTGCGCCATGCAATTTTCCTCTTCCTTATTGGAGAACGCGGTCAATGAGTTTGCCAAACTACCCGGTATTGGTAAGAAAACCGCGCTGCGGCTGGTGCTTCACCTGTTGAAGCAGGACAGCAAGGAAGTGAATCAGTTCAGTGAAGTTATGAGCCGGATGCGTTCGGAAATAAAATTCTGTCAGCGTTGTTTTAATGTGGCCGATGCTGATATCTGTTCTATCTGCGCCAATTCAGCCCGGAAGCAGGAGATCATTTGTGTGGTGGAGAGTATCCGTGATGTGATTGCCATCGAAAGTACCCAGCAATACAATGGCATATATCATATACTGGGCGGGGTGATCTCCCCGCTGGATGGAGTAGGCCCCGATCAGCTGAATATTGACTCCCTGGTAAACCGGGTACAGAAGGAAAAAACGGAAGAACTCATCTTTGCCCTGAACCCCAATATCCAGGGGGATACCACCATCTATTATATCCAGAAAAAACTGCAGGCATCGGCCATACGCATCACGACCATTGCCCGGGGTATCGCCTTTGGCGGGGAACTGGAATATGCGGATGAAATGACCCTGGCCCGCAGCCTTCAGAACCGCCTGCCGGTCGAAAAATACATGAGCCATTAATCTGTTTAAAAACAGGACTTTATAAAGAAAAGAAGCTGTGCTTCCCCCTACTTGTTTATTAAACTTATTAAATGTAATTTTGCATATCATTCAGGCGGATTTGTTTATTGTTCGGCCTGCCCCGGATCCCGGGAAAAAAACAGAACTAATAAACGGTACGGAACCCCCACCAGAGTTTCCCAACGTTTATAGTTCATAAACCATTAAGCATGAAGACAATCCATGATTGTTTACAAGAACGCATATTGGTCATTGATGGCGCGATGGGGACCATGATCCAGCGGCATAAACTGACTGAAGCGGATTACCGGGGCGAACGGTTCAACGACTGGCCCAGTGATGTTAAAGGAAACAATGACCTGTTGAATCTGACCCGGCCGGATATCATTACCGGTATTCACAAAGAATACCTGGAAGCCGGAGCCGATATTATAGAAACCAACACGTTCAGCAGTACCGTGATTGCTATGGCTGATTATGACATGCAATCCCTGGCTTACGAACTGAACGTGGCCGCAGCCCGATGTGCCCGTAAAGCTATCGACGAATATTATGCAGCGCATCCCGAAGCCGCTCCCGGTGAAAAATGGGTGGCTGGTGCTATCGGACCCTTGAATAAAACCCTCTCCCTTTCCCCCGATGTAAATAATCCAGGATTCCGGGCCGTTACTTTTGATGAAGTTGTCAACGCCTATTACGAACAGGTAAAAGGACTGGTGGATGGTGGAGTTGATCTCTTATTGGTAGAAACCATTTTTGACACCCTGAATGCCAAAGGCGCGATTTACGCCATCAAAAAATATTTCCGTGAACATCCGGAGCACCAACAACTGCCGGTAATGATCAGCGGAACGATCACCGATGCTTCCGGACGTACGCTCAGCGGACAAACCCTTGAAGCCTTCTATACATCGGTAATGCACGCTAAACCTCTGAGTGTGGGCCTGAACTGCGCACTGGGTGCAAAGGAAATGCGGCCGCATATTGAAGAGCTTTCCCAGATCGCCGGTTGTTTTGTATCCGCCTATCCCAATGCCGGTTTACCCAATACCATGGGAGAATATGATGAAAACCCGGCAGATACCGGCCATTACCTGGAAGAATGGGCCAAAGAAGGATTTGTGAATATAGTAGGCGGCTGCTGTGGCACCACCCCTGACCATATCAAACATATTGCCGAACATGTAAAAACCATTAAGCCACGGGTACTGCCTGTGGTGGAAACCTCTTTAGCATGACGACACCTCAATACCTGATACTGCTCTCCATCCTTATACTCGTTGTAAATAACTTTTCCATGCTCCGGAAGTTATTTGTAAAAAAGAACTCATAGATGCAATCCACCACTGTTATTAAACCCTACCTGAGATTAGCCGGACTCGAACCCCTTGTCGTACGTCCTGAGACAAAT
>CAUJFR010000473.1 GCA_963169885.1 Bacteroidota bacterium | reverse complement strand
TCCGGCACGGTACTGTTGCTCATGTAAGTCGGACGAATCGCTTCGTGCGCTTCCTGGGCACTTTCGTTTTTATTCTTGAATTTGCGGAACTGGTGATATTCAACGCCAAACATGCTCTTCACGGTGTTGGTGATAACACCGAGGGCCGTATTACTCAGGTTCACACTGTCGGTACGCATATACGTGATATACCCGTTTTCATACAACCGCTGGGCGATCTGCATGGTGCGGGATACGCCATAGCCTAATTTTCGGGAAGCTTCCTGTTGCAAGGTGGAAGTAGTGAAAGGCGGGGCAGGTGAACGTTTACCCGGCTTCACCTGTATATCATTTACTTTATAAGAAGCCCCGATACAGCTTTTCAAAAAGCTTTCGGCATCTTCCGGAGTATTCTGCTTTTTACCTTCGGCAGTAAAAGTGACATTCTTATCTGTTACATCTTTGGCCGTGAAAGCAGCTTCAATTTTAAAGGTGCTGACCGGGATAAAGGCATTGATCTCTCTTTCCCGTTCAGCGATCAGACGAACGGCCACACTTTGAACACGACCGGCGCTGAGGTTATTCCGCATACTCATTTTGCGCCAGAGTACAGGGCTTAACTCAAACCCTACGATCCTGTCCAGGATACGGCGGGCTTGCTGGGCCATTACCAGGTTCATATCGAGTAAACGCGGATTCTGTACCGCTGCCTGAATGGCGGGTTTGGTGATCTCGTGGAAAACAATCCGTTTGGTGGTTTTGGGATCGAGCCCGAGTACCTCGCATAAATGCCAGCTGATGGCTTCCCCTTCACGGTCCTCATCCGTTGCAAGCCATACTTCGTCAGATTTTTTGGCCAGGGATTTTAACTCATTCACTACCCGTTCTTTATCTGCAGGTACGATATAACTTGGTTCAAAATTTTTCTCCAGATTAATACCCATACCGGCCTTTTCAAGGTCACGGATATGGCCGAAACAACTCTTAACCTGGAAGTCTTTTCCAAGGATCTTTTCAATCGTTTTAGCTTTCGCAGGGCTCTCTACAATCAGTAAATTTTTCGCCATAAGGGATACTGTATTTTATCGGTCTTTCGCTCTTTTTTTCTGGCTGTCAGATACGTAAAAACCGCCTTTCAGCGGCCGCAAGTTAGGACAAGGATAATAAATTTTTCCCGAAAGATTTTTCACCGTCGCCGTTTAAGCCGGATTATATGAACCCAACTAAGGTATTTAGTTGCTGATAATCAGTCGATTGTGGACTTAAAAAAAGTATATACTTCCCGGGCCCAACGGTTATACTCAATTCCGGAAGGATGCAGACCGTCTGATGCCAGTAATGCAGGGTTATTTGCGGCTTCGCGGGTCCAGGCTGTAATATATATATAATGTATGCCTGTATTGGCCGATACCCGCTGGTTTATTTCATTAAACCTGTCGATTTCCTGCCCGATTTTCAAGCCATCCTGATTGGCCGCAAAGGGGGTAATTCCCCAATCAGGGATTGATAAAACGGCCACCCGGTCTTTCCGGTTTCCCGCAAAACGCAGGGCCTGATCCAGTAGTCTGGTAAACTGCCCTTCATATTCTTCCGGCGAGCGACCCCGGTACTGATTATTAACACCGATCAGGAGGGTTACAAAATCGTAAACAGGCTGGAAAATATGGGTATTGATGCCTGTTTGTAATTCATCCGTTGTCCAGCCGGTCCGGGCCACAATTTCCGGGGCCATAAAAGCATATCCGTCTTTGCGGAGCAACTGCACAGTCTGGTTCGGATAATTATCAGCAAATGGCAGCAGTTCTCCGATTGTATATGAATCGCCTAGGGCGAGGTAGCTGTAATTGTTCATTGAAAATTGAGCATTGAATATTGAGCATTGAAAATTACGGGAAAATGGTGAATGGTGAGTGGAGAGTGGGATGAAGGCTTACATGAAATCGATGATCGCTTTGGTGACTTTATTCTCCCGATAGATTCGGCGGTGACCGAGTCCTTTTGTAATCATAAATTCAACGTTTTCATAGCCATCTTCTTTTACTTTGAGGGCATCGGAAAGGGGCGTGGTATCATCGTCTTCATCATGTACCCATAGAACGGAAGCGCTGATATTTTTCATAGCCCGGTGGATAGAGAACCAATCACTGCTTAAACCGCTTTTCTGAATGATGAGCCGTTCAAATTCTGTCCGGATGCCGGTATCCAGTTGAAGAAAACGGAAAAAAGTATCTATGGCTGTTTTTGTTTCGGTGGCTGGCGCGATCAATACCAATTTATGGGTGGGGGTATGACTGATTTCTTCCATGGCCAGGCTGAGTCCGAGTCCGCCAAAGGAATGCGCCATAAAGGAATGTACCGGTCCGTATCGCTTATTCACTTCCAGGATCATTTTTTTATAGAGCGGTGCATTGATCTGTTTGCCGCCGCTTCGTCCATGTGCCGGCGCATCAAAAGCCAGCACTTCGTATCCTTTTTTCAGCAACGGTTTTATATACCGGTCAAAATTGATGACGGAAGATTCGAAACCATGGCAGATCATGGCTTTTTTACCAGTGGCCGGTAATTCGCCACTCTCCGGTATCCACCGCCAGCCTTTGACCATCACTCCATCCAGTCTGAAGGAAAGCGGCTCGGCCTGTTCAAATATTTTCGGCAATGCCTTCTTATTCCGGCTTTGCGGGGTGCAGAATAATTCAAACGCCTTTTCGGCTGCCTTCTTTTTGGAGATAGCCGCCAGCAGGCTGAATTTAGTTCTGAAATAGCGTAGGGCAATGCGCTGGACGAGTTTCATTTGGTGAAATTAGTTAACAAGTTGATAAGTACAGAAGTTGATAAGTTAACAAGTTGAAAAGTTAACAAGGACCTCCTTAGAATAATTTCGTGAATTTTACGGTATCTCCATCCTTATCAACCTTTCAACTTGTTAACCTTATCAACCTTTTCAACCTGTCATCCTATCAACAATACCTAACTTTACATAAATTTCATCATCATGGATATCGTCATCATCGGATCCGGCAATGTAGCGGCGGTACTGGGGAGAAAGTTTAAAGCAGCCGGTCATACAATCCTTCAGGTTATCAGTCGTAATGCGAAAGCCGCTTCTGAACTGGCTTATGAGTGGGATACAGAATCATCCAATTATAAAAGCACGATTAACCGTCAGGCCGATGTATATATCGTTGCGGTGAGTGATTCGGCGATTGCTGAAATGGTGGATGATCTGCGGCTGCCGGGAAAAGTGGTGGCACATACGGCGGCCTCGGTTCCCAAAGAAGTATTGCAAAATGTAACGGAACATTTTGGCGTGTTTTATCCTTTGCAAAGTCTGCGTACAGAAATGCCGGGTTTGCCGGATATTCCCATTTTTGTAGACGGAAGTGATGAGCTCACCCGGACCAGACTCAAAGCTCTGGCTCAGTCGATATCCCCGGAGAAAGTAGCGGAAGCCGATACGGAAAGCCGGACCAAACTACATGTGGCGGCTGTGCTGGTCAGCAATTTTACCAATCACCTTTATAAACTGGCGGCTGCTTATTGCCAGAAAGAGGGCCTTGATTTTAAACAACTCCAGCCCCTGATTGAAGAAACGGCTCTGCGACTCCGGAATATGAGTCCCTCGGAAGTCCAGACCGGCCCGGCAATCCGTCAGGATGAGGAAACC
>CAUJFR010000472.1 GCA_963169885.1 Bacteroidota bacterium | reverse complement strand
TTTGATCAGTCATTGCCCATGTTCATGACACGCTATCATAAAATCAGTATAACAGCCTTGTTCATTACAGGCTGTTTTTTTATGACCAGTTGTGAGAATGATGATAAAGTGATCAATGACTGGACACGACGGGTGGTAATGACCGAAGAAGCCAGTAATGTGGTCAGTTATATGAGCCAGGATGGGGAATTGCGGGCCAAACTCACTGCCCCGCTGATGATCCGCACCAGCAGTGATACCATCACCGTAGAGTTTCCGAAAAGTCTGCACTGTGATTTTTATAATGATAGTACTAAAAAGCTGGAGACCTGGCTGGACTGCCGCTACGGGATCTATTATGAAAACCTGAACAAGGTTTATCTCCGCGACAGCGTGGTGGTGATCAGTGTAAATGGTGATACCCTCCGCACGCCCGATCTCTGGTGGGATCAGTCCCGGAAACTGTTTTATACCGATAAGTACGCAAATTATAATGGTCCAAACAAAATCATCCGTGGCGGCACCGGTATGGAAGCCACCCAGGACCTGCGCCGCATCACCTTCAAAGAAACGACCGGGAATCTGAAAGTGTCGGAAAACGGAATGCCTAAGTAGAGAGCTGTTAGCTGTTAGGTGTTAGTTGTTAGGAGGAACCTTTTGAGGAAGCTGACATTTACCCTGTAAACTATCAAACCTTTCTTAGAAAAGCCTTGTTAACCCAGAATACTAAGATAACTTTATCTAACCTGTTAACTTATCAACTATGTCTTTCAACAACAAAACCGCCCTCATTACCGGAGCCACCCGTGGCATAGGAAAAGCTATGGCCCTTCGTTTAGCTAAAGAAGGAGCCAATATTGTGATTGCCGCCAAGAGTGTGGATGAGAATGCCAATCTGGGGGGAACGATATTTACCGCTGCAGCAGAGATTGAAGCGGCAGGTGGTAAGGCACTGGCGGTGCAATGTGATATCCGGTTTGAAGACCAGGTGCAAAATGTCATTGATAAAACGGTGGAAAAATTCGGCGGTATTGATATCCTGATCAATAATGCGTCGGCCATTTCACTGACCAATACGGAAGAAACAGAACCCAAGCGATTCGACCTGATGCATGATATCAATGTAAGGGGTACTTTTTTTGTCACAAAGGCCTGCATCCCTCACCTTAAAAAAGGAACCAATCCGCATATCCTGACTTTATCACCACCCGTAAGTATGGAACCGAAATGGTTCGAGAAACATGTGGCGTATACGCTCACTAAGTTCAATATGAGTATGATGTCTGTCGGATGGGCAAAAGAATTGGCGAAGTACAAGATTGCGGCCAACTCACTTTGGCCACGCACTACGATTGATACAGCGGCCGTACGTAACCTGCTGGGTGGTGCGATGCTCGCCAACATGAGTCGTACGCCCGAGATTCTGGCAGATGCGGCCTATGCTATTTTGAGCCGTCCTTCCGGTGAGTGTACCGGCAATCTCTTTATTGATGAGCAAGTACTGGCTCAGGAAGGAATTACGGACCTGGAAAAATATTCCGTAGTGCCGGGCGCACAATTATATACTGATCTGTTTGTGTGAACATAAAAAAACATTGTTGTCATCCTTAGCCTGCCTACCGGACAGGCAGGCTTGCCGAAGGACTGAGCTTACCGAAGGAGACAGGCAGGTTTTTTTATCCGTTTGCTGTTTATTTCTTACTTCCGATCAGGAGGGCCATCAAGGCCATCGAAGTGTTTTTCAGAAAATCTACCGAGAGTATTCCATTTCTCCAGTGTACCAGGAAACCCAGTAAGAGTAATAAGGCGGCTAGCAGGTAACAGGCCATTACTTTTTGCAGTTCAGTAAGGATGGCAATGGCTGCCAGTATAAAACAGGCACCCACCACATAGATCCAGATCTTCGGATCGCCTGGCATAAAATCAGGTACTGCCCCTCTAAAGGCGGCGGCATTACTGAAGTGATTATACCCGAAATAAGCAATAATCAGGGCAAAGAGTACTTCGGCTACTTTCGCTGGGATGAAAGGTTTCATGCGTTGGAAATTTCGATAAGAAAGCTACTAAATTTTTTTCAGTCGCCCATCCGGCAGGCTATTCACTATCGGTTATTGACTCATTTCCCCGCTCCGGTCTCATCTGTGGAAACAACAAGACATCCTGGATCGATGCATTGTTCGTAAACAGCATGCATAAACGATCGATACCGAAACCGATACCGGCTGTTGGCGGCATACCGTATTCAAGCGCCCGCAGGAAGTCGTAATCAATGAACATGGCCTCATCATCTCCGCGCTCCATCAGTTTCACCTGTTCTTCAAAACGTTCGCGCTGATCAATGGGGTCATTCAGCTCACTATAAGCATTGGCAATTTCCTTGCCGTTGATGATTAATTCAAAACGCTCCACCAGTCCCTGTTTGTCACGGTGTTTCTTGGTAAGCGGACTCATTTCCACCGGGTAGTCGATGATAAACGTCGGTTGTACATAGTGATGCTCGCATTTGCCACCGAAGAGTTCATCGATAAGCTTTCCTTTGCCCATACTTTCTTCCACCTGGATATGCAATTGTCTGCAAACGGAGCGCAATTGCTCTTCATTCATCCGGCTTACATCAATACCGGTATGTTCCTGGATGGCGTCATAAATACTGATCCGTTTGAAAGGTGCTTTGAAGGAGATGGTTTTTTCCCCGGCCAGTACATCGGTGGTATCACAAACATCCAGTGCTGCTTTTTCCAGTAACTGCTCGGTGGTTTCCATCATCCAGAAATAATCCTTGTAGGCGGTATAGAATTCGAGGATGGTGAATTCCGGGTTATGGGTGCGGTCCATTCCTTCATTGCGGAAGTTGCGGCTGAACTCATATACCCAGTCAAAGCCACCCACGATCAGTCTTTTCAGGTAAAGCTCATTGGCAATACGCAGGTATAAGGGTATATCCAGTGCATTGTGATGCGTGATAAACGGACGGGCGGCGGCACCACCCGGAATACTCTGCAGTACCGGGGTATCCACTTCAAGCGCACCCTGTTTATTCAGAAATTCCCGGATCGAATTGATCAGTTTTGTTCTCTTTAAGAACGTTTCTTTTACCGTCGGATTGATGATCAGGTCCGCATAGCGCTGGCGGTATTTGAATTCCGGATCAGTCACCGCATCAAAAGTCTGACCTTCTGCTTCTTTTACAACCGGTAAAGGACGCAGTGATTTGCTGAGCATGGTCAGTTCTTTCACATGCACGGAGGTTTCACCGGTCTTTGTAATAAATACATATCCACGGATACCGATGATATCACCGATATCGGTCAGTTTCTTCCAGACAATATCATAAAGTGATTTGTCTTCACCCGGACAGATATCATCCCGTTTCAGGTAGAGCTGAATACGACCATGCGCATCCTGGATCACGGCAAAGTTGGCCTTACCCATATCACGCACACTCATCACCCGACCGGCGAGGCAGACATCCTGGTAAGCAGGATCTTCCTTTTTCTCCGCAGTGAAATCAGCCTTTATGGAGGCAGAATTATTATTTACGGGAAACAAGGGAGCAGGATAAGGCTCGATGCCCATCATGATCAGTTCGGCCAGTTTTTCCCGGCGCAGTTGTTCCTGTTCGGAAAGATGAGGTGTATTCATGTACGCTGTTGGATAATTTGAAGCCGCAAAGGTACGCCTTCGGGGGGAGGGTACAAAGACAAATGCCTCCCGGAGAGGAGGCATTTGCAGTATATTGAGAATAACTTATTTATTATTAATCAGGAAACCAAGGCGGATGCCCCAGCAATGGTTCCGGATATTATCATCATTACCATCCTGAACAGGAACCAGGTTACGGATACCAACCGTATAATTGAAGGCAACAAAGAAGCCACCTTTAAAGCGATAGCCGGTCAGCAGGTTGGCGCCATAATCAATACCTCTTACATCGGAGTTGGCTTCCTGACCGAAGTTCAGGTTGGTTTCTGTTTTCAGATCGTCAGTCTTTGATACTTTTTTGGAAGGCAGGTCAAAGGAAATGGAAGGACCACCACCAATAAACCAGTTTCCTTTTGCCCCATTGGTATTGTATACAAAGTTGGCATTCAACTCAGCATAACGCAGGGCAATCCATTCTTTCAGGTTACTTGCCCGGGTATTTTCATTAAATGTTACACGGCCTTTCTGAACATAACTTAATGTAGGAGAGAAGCTCATATGGCTTTTGCCAATCGGGGCATCCAGTACCAGACCGAAAGTGATACCGGATAAAGGATCATCCTTTACACGGTCCCCACCGATCTTGCCGTACATATTTGCATTGGTATATCCTGTATAAAAACCGACTTTAGATTTTTGAGAGAAGCCGTTGATTTGCAGGCAGAAAACAAATGCGGCCAAAAGGAATAACACTTTTTTCATAACAGTTTTTTTGGTTCACCTACTCATCTCGCTTTTCGGTTTCGGCGCCGTACTCTTTTCCAGGGGGATTTTCCGGGTTGCTCCCCATCCATATATGTTCAGCAGTCAGAGCCCTAAGGTATGAATTTACCCTTTTGCCTGCTCCGGCGCAAAGATATTTTAGTTTCTTAAATCTTTCTACATCAGTA
>CAUJFR010000471.1 GCA_963169885.1 Bacteroidota bacterium | reverse complement strand
CATGAAACGCTCCTACTGGGAAAAAATGGCCCCGACCTACGGGGAGGAAATATTTGATGTGCTGCATAATGACAAGAAAGCCCTGATCCGTTCGGTGATTGAAAAATACGCGGGGAAGAACAAAACCGTCATCGATATCGGCTGTGCCATCGGCAAATGGCTGCCCGTACTCTCCCCTGCTTTTAAAAAAGTGATTGCCCTGGACATCTCGGCAAAGAATCTTGAAATTGCTGCATCCCTTTATCCGCATTATAAAAATGTGGAGTATCTGCGGGCCGATATGAGCGGCAAAAACACCAAAATCCCGGCCTGCGATTTCGGCATCTGCATCAATGCTATCCTCACGCCCGACAAAAAAGCCCGGGATAAATTCTTCGCCTCCCTTGGTACATGTATCAAAAAAGGTGGACGCATTGTGCTTACCATTCCTTCGATGGAATCGCATTTGCTGACCAGCATCATTCAACAATATTATAAAGTGGATACCCGTTATTTCCCCAAAGAAAAAAACGGGAAAGAAGCCATCCGCAAATGGAATAATATCCGCCAGGGCAATGCAGACATCGATGAAGTGCCGCATAAACACTACCTCAAAGAAGAACTGCAGTTCTTATTGGCCGAAGCCGGTTTTATTGCCGAAGAATTTCAGAAAATCGAATATGACTGGAGCACTGAGTTCCATCATCCGCCTGCGCAGCTGAAAGAACCAAGGCCGTGGGACTGGATGGTTGTGGGAAAAAAAATCCCCTCCTACGCTAAAGCTACGGAGGGCACGCAAGGAGCCAAAGAATGATCAATGATCATATAGCAAAGAATAACCATGCCTTCTAAGGAGGCTTGGTTATTCTTTTGTTGATTACTTATTTAACAAGACCTAAAAGCTTCAAACATATTTTCTCAGTAAGGGCTGTTGACTACTATCTTCTAACTTCTATCTACTATCTACTATCTGGTTCTCAACATCTGTGGAAAACATTAACGATTCCATATCAGTACCAAATTAGATATTGTGCTGAAATCGCAACCATGGAAACCACCAAAGAGATTTCTGCTTTATTTACCCTGATCGATGATCCGGATGAAGAAGTCTTCGGACTGGTCTCCAATAAGATCGTCGACTTTGGTAAAGTCATCATCCCCAATCTTGAACATCTCTGGGAAACCACACCGGATGAAGCAACCCAGCAACGGATCGAACTACTCATCCACCGCTTACATTACTCTGATCTCACTGAAGATTTTCGTCAATGGTCCCTGGCCGGCCATCATGACCTGATGCTCGGCGCCATGCTCACCGCCAAATTTCAATACCCCGATCTGGCTACGGCACAAGTGATGCAGGAACTGGAAAAAGTAAGACGGAATATCTGGCTTGAACTGAATAACTACCTCACGCCGCTGGAACAGATCAATGTAGTGACCAGTATCCTGTATAGCTATTACGGACTGAAGGGCGGTGAGACCAATTATAAAGAGCCCAATGAATTTTTGCTCAACAAGATTCTTGAAGCAAAGCGAGGCAACCAGGTGGGGAACGGCATTTTATACCTGGTATTATGCGAACTCCTCGATATTCCGATTAAAGCGATTGCTATACCCAAACAGTTTATCGTTGCCTATTTCAAACCCGGCTATTCTGAAGAGAACCTGCTCGATCCCCGTCAGAAGATCGAGTTCTTTATCGATCCTACCTCCGGACAGGTCTTTACCCATGCCGATGTGGACAGCTATTTCAAACGAATCGCTATCGCCCCCACCGGTGCCAACTTCAAACCCCGCCGCAACAAGGAAGTCATCGGGTCATTGCTGGATGAATTCGGAAAGTGTTTTGATAATGATAAGGACCGGTATAAGCAAAAAGAGATTTTGGATATTATAAGGATCATTTCAGAATAAGCCCCCCCTTCGCTGAAGCTACGGAGGGCAAGCAAGAAGCCAAAGAAGGCTCAAAAATCAATAATCAAAAAAGCACCAACCCTACTTAGAAGAATTGGTGCTTTTTTTGTATTTTATCTAATTCAACAGCAGGCCTAAGGTTCAACTAAATCTCCAAAGAATGGGCTGTTGACTACTATCTACTAACTACTATCTACCGACTAGAGCACCAGCTCCCACCCTGCCCTGTACTCTCTCTTCACAAACTGATTCGCTTCATCAAAATTCGTCACTTTCATATTCTTCGCATCCCAGACAAGTTTTTTACGGCCGAGGTATTTGTCTTCCCACCCTTTGAGTTTAGGATTCTTCATCATCCAGCTGCGGATGGCGAGGTTACCCATCAGGATACTTTCGGTAAAAGGACCTGCGTATTCAAACGGAGAGCTGGTCTGGGCATTGCCATAACCGGCACGACAGGCATTCACCCATTGAAGATAATGACCTTCGGTTACGCGTTTAATCGTTTCCTTTGGCATCTCCTTTTCTTTCATCAGTTTGGTTGGCAGCAACCGTGGATTCGCGCCATAGCAATCCAGCAACATTTTCCCTTTAGTTCCCACCAGCAACACTCCACCATCCCAGTTACCAAATGCTTCATCGGGTAATAATTCTTCCGGACGGGCAGGCAGTAAACCGCCATCATGCCAGGAGACTTTAATATTTCCGGGACCATCAGTACGCGGATAATTGAGGTGGATAATCGAGGAAGGCGGACAGGCATCCGGGTTCTGGCTGTCATTCCATTTAGCGGGCCATACACCCGCCACACTGCATTCCGCAGAATCCGGATAAACAATGGGCAGGATCCGGTAAATCGGATCCATGATATGACAGGCCATATCGCCTAATGCACCGGTACCAAAAGCCCACCAGCCACGCCAGTCGAAAGGCAGATAGGCCGGGTTATAATCCATTTGCTTTGCGGTACCGAGCCAGAGATTCCAGTCCAGTTCGTTGGGCACATCAAATTTACCCGTCGGTGTAGCCACGCCCTGGGGCCATACGGGCCGGTTCGTCCAGGCATGGGCTTCTGTCACCGTTCCAATCAAACCAGCCTCATACATCTCTTTCGCCTTTCTCACGCCATCGCCGGAACCACCCTGGTTGCCCATCTGGGTAACGACTTTGTATTTCTTCGCGGCTTCGGTGAGTATACGGGCTTCGTAGATATCGTGTGTGAGCGGCTTCTGGGTGTATACGTGTTTGCCCAACTGCATCGCTGCCAGGGTAGCCACGGCGTGCGTATGATCGGGTGTGGAAATGGAACAGGCATCGATATTGTTCTTTTCCTTTTCCAACATCACCCGGAAATCCTTGTAGTAAGGAGCTTTCTCATATTTCTTGCGGGAGCCGGCCGCTTCCCGGTCATCCACATCACAGAGTGCCACAATGTTTACAAAGGGACTCTTGGCAAATTCTCCCAGGTCACTGGAACCTTTTCCCCCCACACCGATACCGGCAATATTGAGTTTATCACTGGGGGCAATATAGCCGCGACCCAATACATGGCGGGGGACAATAAAAAATCCCGCACCGGCCAGGGCCGCGTTGCGGATAAATTTCCTACGGGAGGATGCTCCGTTCTTATTAGCTGGCGTCATATCGTTAGTAAATTTTCAGTAAGATAAAGGGAAGCCACAGAAAGAGCAAAAAATATTCCCCGCATTACATTAAAGGTAAATATGTAGTTTAGGTAAAAAAAGATGGAACTCAGCTGGGATGATTTTGACAAAGTGGATATGCGGACCGGGACCATTATTGAAGTGATTGATTTTCCCAAGGCCCGCAAACCGGCTTACCGGTTAACGATAGATTTCGGTCCGGAGATCGGTGTAAAAAAATCCTCGGCACAGATCACGGCACATTACCGTAAAGAGGATCTGCTGCAGCGGCAGATCATCGCCGTGGTGAATTTTCCACCCAAACAAATTGCGGACTTTATCAGCGAATGCCTGGTATTGGGCGTGTATGATGAAAATAAGGATGTAATTTTACTAAAACCAGATAAGCCGGCAGGCAATGGTTTTAAAATCGGCTGATCATGGCTGAAACCTATAATACCTGGTATCACTCTCCTATCGGGCTCCTGAAAATCAGTGGCACGGAAGACTATATTTCCGAAGTCAGTTTTCATGATACATCCCAAAAACCCGAAGGCAACAAAAAACATATTCCCCCGATGCTGATCCAGTGTGCCGAGCAACTGATCCAGTATTTCAATGGCCAGCGTCGTCAGTTTGAATTGCCGCTCAACCAGGAAGGCACCATTTTTCAGCAGCAAGTCTGGAATGAATTACAACAGATTCCTTTTGGCAAAACCATCAGTTACCTGGAGCTGGCCCGACGAATCGGCGATACCAAGGCTACCCGGGCGGTAGCCAATGCCAATGGGAAAAATAATATTGCCGTGATCGTACCCTGTCACCGGGTGATCGGTTCTAACCGTGAGCTGGTTGGTTATGCCGGTGGATTACACCGCAAGAAATGGCTGCTGGACCTTGAAGCCAAAGTTGCGTATGGGGTGCAGACCCTGTTTTAAGGACAGAATTTAACCGCCAGTGTGTCATAGTAGCTGGTGGTGCCATAACCAAGTATAAAGATTTTCTGTTGCCGTAAGCCTACACCTGTAGCCTGCAGACAAACGGTATCCGCAAATCCGGACCAATCCCAGGTTACATTTTTGTTTACTATCACACATAAAGTATCGGATACCCGGTTATAAGAACATCGTCCAACAGACATCTGCAATGTATCCCTGCCTGGCCTTAAAATTTCCAATAACCGGTTGGTGTTTTCACAATCGGCATCGCATTTATAGGGCACTGAGGTTGCCATAAAAAACAGCATATAAAGAGCCAGTATGGCTGGCAGAATAAGAAGTTTAATGAATTTCATACTTAATAATCAGGAAGAAAGACAACACTGCTGCTAAAACCGCTGCAAACAGGTCCCGGATATCAAAGGTAAAGCCGTTGAAAACACTCAGCTGAATCAATTCTGAACCGGCGGCTATCAGGATGATGTATAAAAGAAAAAATGGAATAGGTCGTCCCCACCAGTTTTTCCATACCACTAACGCAGCCGTGAGCGAGAAACTCCAGCAAAAATCGGGGAGCTGGTATTTCACTATATCCGCTATCATCCCCTCCATACCCAACAGCGGCAGCCGGGTATCCTGATCAAATAAACGGTCATGCAACCAGCTGTCATTTCGGAATAAAAGGTATATAAGGGTTCCGGCCAGTAGCGGAAGCAGGCAATAACAGAACAGCACCCGGCGGTAGTTCATATCAGTTCTTCACTGGTAAACGCAAAAGGCAGCAATTGCCGCGCAGCTTCCACTACATGAACAGGTCCTTCCATGCCGCCCATAATCAGGCGGATCGGGTGTTTAAATCGGGTTTCATATTCAAGTAAGGACTGCCGGCACATACCGCAGGGAGAGATCGGGTGATTACTTTTTTCTTTCGCGGTATTAAAACTGATGGCCATGGAAGTAATGGCGATATCCGGATGCA
>CAUJFR010000470.1 GCA_963169885.1 Bacteroidota bacterium | reverse complement strand
GTTCAGAAATATATTGATGAAGGACTCACCGAGCGTATCGCTTATCCGCTCTCGCAAACAGCACCGGCACCCGTCGTTCAAATGAAATTCATCACCGGCACCGATAAATACGGCCGTGATATTCTGAGCCGGATCATTGTTGGCACCCGGGTGAGTTTAAGTGTGGGACTGATCACCGTCATCATTTCCCTCAGTATCGGTTTACTGCTGGGATCACTGGCCGGCTTCTACCGGGGCAAAACGGATGAGGTCATTATGTGGTTTATCAATGTGATCTGGAGTATTCCCACTTTATTACTGGTCTTTGCCATTACCCTCGCCCTGGGAAAAGGATTCTGGCAGGTATTCATTGCCGTTGGTCTGACCATGTGGGTGAATGTGGCCCGCCTAGTCCGTGGCCAGGTGTTGGCCGAACGGGAGAAAGAATACATAGAAGCTACCAGGGCCCTGGGCTTTTCAGATATCCGGACTATTGTGCGGCATGTGTGGCCCAATATCATGGGACCCGTGATGGTGATCGCCGCTTCCAATTTTGCTTCGGCCATTGTGATTGAAGCGGGATTGAGTTTCCTCGGTGTAGGGGTACAACCACCCATGCCCAGCTGGGGACTCATGATCAAAGAGAATTATAATTTCATCATTACGCAGAATCCAATGCTGGCCCTGGCCCCGGGGTTCGCTATCATGCTGCTGGTACTGGCCTTTAATCTTTTTGGAAACGGGCTGAGAGATGCCCTGAATGTAAGAGGGCGGGTTTAGTTAATCTGCATTCACATCCTTATTCTTTCTTGTCTGCAGATCCACCGCAATCAGCAGCGATAAACACAAAAAGAAGAGACTCCCCACCTTATCCGTCTCAATCAGATCACTCAGGCAATTCACGGTGATGATCATAACGAGCATCACCCCCGTTACCATTGATGTGATTTTATAAAACGGATCCATTGTCCGGTGCCAGAGATGCTGTGCATACCAGAGCATAGCGCCCAGTAAGAGTAAAAAGAAGAACAGTCCCGGGTATCCCTGTTCAATCACCATCAGCAGGAAATAATTATGCACGGTGGAATGTTCCGGGTTATCACTCACCCAGGTTTTGAAAGCCGGCACCCCGTAAGGCTTATAATTATCATAGAAGGTATTGGGACCAAATCCAGTAAGGGGCTGATCACTGATCATGCGTACCCCCGCGATCCAGCGATAGAAACGTTCGGCCGTAGAGACATCTTTCAGTTTATAGGTGGCTACCAGATGATCCCCGAAATCTTTGTGAAAAATAGTGCGTTGATAATTATGGGCAAAGCGCAGGTAGTTGTTCTCATGACGCAACCAGAATACGGCAGCTATGGCCAGCAGTATAAAGAGAATATAAGCATTTACTAATTTCCGTTTACGGATCAATAAAAATGCCATTCCCCCTGCCAATAAAGCCAGCCAGGCACCACGGGCATAAGAAAAAAACAGGGCGGCCAGTGAAAGTCCGATCACCCCAAGTATAAACCAGCGCTGTACTTTATTCTTTGTTAAGTGATAAAAGGCGAACCAGACCGGCAGCAGGCAGACCAGCATGGCCGAGTAATTCACATGATTGCGGAAGAACGGACTCACGGCTTCATTCACACTGGCAAAACTGAATCCGGTCAATCCATGACGAACCAACGCAATCAACGTGATCAGTAACATGGAACCGGCGAGCAGTCTGGCAGCGTTGCGTATGGATACTTTATTGGTAAACACCAGCAACGGCGCCAGTAAAAAAGCACCGAGGTACCAGGTTTTGGCCAATCCGTATTTCACCGAGATCAGCGGATGCGTGGAAAACAGGATCGCGACCAGCATCCAGGAAAAAAGGATCGTCAGTAAAAAAATTAAGGGATGTGTTTTTATTTCATGGCGGATGGCTTTTCGATTGTAAAGAGCATAAACGAGAAAGAGACCGCTGGTAAGCAACATCAGGAACTCATCGGGGATATCGGTACCAAGTGCGGAACTGAAATTATACTCAAAAGAGAGGGGCAGACTAAAGAGCAGGCCGTAAAAAACAAGGGAAGGGTTCAGCCATCCTGCATATAACAGGAGGATACCAAAAGGAATACCCATCAAAAAGTAACTATCATACAGGATGGCTGCGGTAATTGCCGCAAGGAAGAGTCCGGCAAATACACCGAATAACAGGATGGGTTTATTCAACACAGCCGCTTTCACTCCGCTCTTTTTTTCCGGCTCTCCAGGAAGGCCGCCAGCAATAAAGAAAAAAGCAGGGCCAGTACAGCGGTACCCAGCATCCATTGTGTCCGCTTCGGGCGATCGGGCCATTCACTGGCCCTCGCATGCTCCACTACAATCAATGCGAGTGATGGATTATTCAGCATCAGCTGGTACTCGCCGATCAGCTTATTATACTCAGTCAGTCTTGCAATAATGGACGTTTTTTCTTCATCCGTCGCTGCCGATTCTCTTTCAATAATCAAACGTTGTTCCATGGACAGCAGCGATTGTAAACTGGCTTCATTCCCCGCCTGTTGCAGGTGCTGGTGCATGGTTTGCAGTTGTTTCATCACGGCATTGGCCAGTTGCGGGGCAAGGTTTTTATCCGTATCCCAAACACTGACTTTCAGTTCGCCATATTCACTTTTAGTTACACTGCAGTTTTTCTTCAGGAGGAAGGCCGCTTTGTTTATGGCTGCATCTCCCTTTTCCTCCATTTTATAATGATCCTGCAGGTTAAACTGACGGGTCACTGCGAGATAAACGGTATCCAGTTTACCGGTACCCACTACCAGGTCCAGGTCATCCGGAGTACCAAGGGCTGTATAGAGTTGCTCTATATTATTATTAAAGAGCCTGGCTTTATCCGAACTGTAAGTACTGGCCGGCACAGCTGTTGCCACGGATCGGTATTCCGGTCTTTTGGTAAATACGATTACACCCACCGCGGTCAGTGATAAGAGCAACAGCAGCAGGATGGGCTTCCACCAGTTTCTGACTAAGGTAAAAAGATCGGGCATGTTCTGTATTTAATGATTTATAAAAAGCTGTTTCCATTTCCGCAGGTCAACTAACCGGGTCATTACCGCCAGGCCAAACACGAATACAATACCAGCGGAAATCAGTACTGTCCTATTTGAAATAAATGACTGGCCAAAGTAAAGAAAACAAAACAGCATGGCCCCGATTAATATCGTTGTAAACAAGGATTGCCACTGAATAAACAATCCGGTTTTGTGCCGGGCCATCAGCATGCAGGCCATCCCGCAGGCTGTCTGACTGATCAGGGCGGCATAACAGGCACCCAGGGCACCCTGGGTGGGGATCCAGTACAGGTTGAGACTGGTATTCAACAATAAGGCAACCAAAACAATTCCGCAAAGGGTCCATATATGTCCGGTGGCTGTAAGCACGGTTCCATATACCTGTACCAATGAATAGCCAATAAGGGCCGGCAGACAGTAGCGTAATACGGTGATGGCCGCAGGTGAGTCGTTATGATATAATAAGGATTGCATCCAGGGCGCCAGCAGCAGGGCCATTGCTGTGACACCGAATGCCATTAATAATAAGAAATGGCGGATGAATAAAACGGCTTCGTTCACTACGGATTTTTCGGGCTGATGCCTGGCAATAAAGGGAAGCAGGAAGGAGACCAGCAGGTAACCGGCCATATTCGCCGCATCCAGTAAGCGGTAGGCCCCTGCATAGATTCCTGCTTCATAGGCCCCTTGCGGATGCAGTCGTTCGAGTAAGAAGCCATCGAGCCGGTAATGGGCCGACATCAGGAGTACGATCCATGCATAAGGCAGTGCTGTCCGGAAAATCGGTCGGATTTTTTCATGTGTATTTGTGATGGAAAACCGGATACCTTTTTTCCAGAGCATGATCAGGGCGGCAATCAGCGCAATACCGGTACAGATCAGTTGTATCCATAAAAACCGGTCAATGCTTAATTGACCCCAGGCTGGGAATAGAAGAAAGCCGCCGCATAAAAGCAGCATCAGGATTTTATCCAGTACGGAAAACACAGCATCGGTCCTGAACCATTGATGCGCACTGATAATGGCCCTGGCAAAAAGGAAGAGGGAGGTCAGGGATTGTATCCCGATGAGTAACCAAAGCCAACGCTGGTTTTCGATGCCGCTGGCCCGGGCAATGAAAAACACTATTGTGCCATAGAGCAATAGCATTACCAGTTTAAGCTGTAGAAAAAATCCGGTTTTACCGCTGTAGGCTGCCGGGTCAGCGGCCAGTTCCCGGTTGAGAAATGTGCTGAGTCCCCAGTCCAGCAGAAAATTCAGCATGAATGCCAGGTTGAACAGGGCGAAGTAGGCCCCATATACAGCCGTACCAGCCAGATTCTGCACCGGGCGGTCGATGCCGAATATCCACAGTGGCTTAACCAGTACATTCAATACCAGGAGAAGACCGAGGGATGAGTAAAATCTGGCGGTTGTTTTCATGATGATCAATGAAAATGATCAGATCACTTTTACATTCCGGCTGAAACTCTCTTCCAGGGAGATAAAGGTTTCGGTACGT
>CAUJFR010000469.1 GCA_963169885.1 Bacteroidota bacterium | reverse complement strand
ATCTTTGCAACCCCGAAATAAAACCATTCGGGAAACAAATATCATGTTTGAAAACAACATTAAAAAACAATTAAACGCTGATGTACAGGAGTCCGGTGCCGAAGAGACCGTGGCTGCAGCGACAACAACAGCACCTGTGGTGGCCGTGGCTACCGCCCACGACGATTTCGACTGGAGCGTGGACAAACGTAATGTAACTTCTTATACCAAAGAAGAAAAAGAAAAGTACGACAAAGTGTATGAAAATACATTTGTACAGTTGAATGATGGCGAACTGATGAAAGGACTGGTTGTTGGTCTGACCAAGACTGACGTAGTGCTGAACATCGGATTCAAGAGTGATGGTCTTATCTCCCTCAACGAATTCCGTGACATCCCCAACCTGTCTATCGGTGATGAAGTGGAAGTAATGATCGTGGAGAAAGAAGACCGGGAAGGTCACCTGAACCTCAGCCGTCGCCAGGCACGTATTACCCGTGCATGGGAGCGTATCGTTGAAGTACACAAAACAGGTGAAGTAATCACTGGTACTGTGACTTCAAAAACAAAAGGTGGTCTGATCGTGGACGTATTTGGAATGGAAACATTCTTACCCGGATCACAGATCGACGTTAAACCGGTTACCGATTACGATCAGTTTGTAGGAAAGACGATGGAGTTCAAAGTGGTGAAGATCAACGAAACCATCAAGAATGCCGTAGTATCGCACAAAGCCCTGATCGAAAGCGATATCGAAGCACAACGTGCAGAGATCATGAGCAAACTGGAGAAAGGCCAGGTGCTCGAAGGAACCGTGAAGAATATCACCGATTTCGGTGCATTCATGGATCTGGGCGGACTCGATGGTCTGCTGTATATCACGGATATTTCATGGGGCCGTATCTCTCACCCGTCTGAGGTGCTGAAACTTGACCAAAAGGTCAATGTGGTGGTACTTGATTTCGATGATGAGAAGAAACGTATCAGCCTTGGTCTGAAACAACTGACACCGCATCCATGGGATGTACTCGGTGAGAACATTGTTGAAGGCAATGTAGTAAAAGGTAAAGTGGTGAACATTGAAGATTACGGAGCTTTCCTGGAAATTCAGCCTGGTGTTGAAGGACTGGTGCACGTAAGCGAGATCACCTGGGCCAATACCCCTATCAATGCCAAAGAGTTCTTCAAATTAGGTGATGAGCATGAAGCAAAGATCGTTACCCTGGACAAAGAAAGCCGCAAGATGAGTCTCTCTATCAAGCAGCTCTCTGCTGATCCCTGGAATGATATTGAAACTAAATTTGCAGAAGGCAGCCGTCATACCGGCCTGGTGAAAAACATCACCAACTACGGTGTGTTTGTGGAACTGGCTCCTGGTATCGGTGGTATGATCCATATCAGCGACCTGAGCTGGCTGAAGCGCTTTAATCACCCAAGTGAGTACACGAAAGTGGCTTCAAATATTGAGGTAATTATCCTGGGCATTGATAAAGACAACCGCAAACTGCAACTCGGACACAAACAACTGGAAGAAGATCCCTGGAATACGCTGCAGGATACTTTTGCAATCGGCAGCATTCATGAAGGAACAGTAACCCGCCGCGATGATAAAGGCGCCACCGTACAGCTGCCTTATGGCCTGGAAGGTTTTGCCCCTAACCGTCACCTGAACAAGGAAGATGGTAAGAGCATCGGTGCGGATGAAACCAACCAGTTTATGGTCATCGAATTTGACCGCAATGAAAAACGCATTGTAGTCTCTCATACACGCATCTGGGAACAAGGCAAGGTAGAGGAAGTAGAGTCCGCCAAGAAAGAGGCCAGGGCTGAAGCTGACAAAACCAAGAAAGCCGTGAAAACTATCCAGAGTAAGGTTGAGAAAGCTACCCTGGGTGACCTGGGCGTGCTGGCTGACCTGAAAAAGAAAATGGAAGGGAATACAGAAGAAGGCGCTGCGGATGCAAAACCTGAATAAGTAAAATTCCTTTTACAAGCATAGTAAGGCCGCCTTTTAAAGAAAAGGCGGCCTTTTTTATGAGGTAAAACACTCATTTACGTATAATTACGATGAAATTAATCCTGTTTAAACTTGCAAGTACCATAAGTGATTATTTTCTTTGTTGTACCATCCTTTCGAATAAGTCATCAAGATCATTCAGCAGGTTAATGACCTGTTGATTTGTACTTTATGCATCCTTTGTCCTGGAGTGCGACACCATAGCAAACTTATGATTATGAACAAGCTGACATCCGGGATGTATTCTTCCACCACAGACTTCATCCGTTGTAAATACTGTATACTCTTATTTTGTTTAGCTGCATTCCTGCAGGTGAAAGGAGAAACTGCAGCCAGTAATGGTCACGTACAATCAACGGCAATCACTCAATTATTTCAGTCATCGCATTACTTTAAAGTTGATACTGGTGGGGGCATTCTGCCCTTGCATAATTTTACGCTTTCGGTTGTCCTCAAGGAAAATATCGTATTTGTCAAATGGCTTGCAGAGAATGAAATGAATACGGAGAAGTTTGTCATCCAGCGGAGTAGTGATGGCAACATATTTAAAAATCTGGGTGAACTTCCCCCTACAGGACCTATGAATATTCTTACAGAATACAATAGTACTGATGATATCACGGGAATTAGTTCAGGGGTTGCCTATTACCGCATAAAAGCGGAAGACAACCGGGGTAATTTTGCATACTCCAATGTGGTTCCGGTTCGTTTATTCCAATCAGGGGGCTTTAGTTTCTGGCCAAACCCATTCAGCACTTCACTGAGCCTTTCCTTTAATGCCAATCTCTCTACTTCAATAAAGGTTGAAATGTATGATAATAGCGGACGCCAGGTCATACAACAACAGTTCAGTATCAACAGGGGGATGAACCAGTTAACCATTAATGGTGCTGCCAGCCTGCCACAAGGATTATATCATGTGCGTATTATCGACCTGCTAACACAGGAAGTGTCATTCGCCAGAATGACCAAATAGGATATTGTTTTTTTTATGGGTAAATTGACTGTGTTTCTGCACATTTTCTTAATTTCAGCGGTGAATGGGTTACCAAAACTGACACATGCCTGCTATACTAAATCGCCTGAAATATTTTAACCCGGTCCGGAAACTGGTCTATCTGCTTGTTGGGGCAGCCTCCTATCCGGGACTTGCAATAATTAACAAACTCAGCATTTCAGGAACGGAACACCTGAAAAATCTTCCGCGTGAGAAAGTCCTATTTGTAAGCAATCACCAGACTTATTTTGCCGACGTAATTACATTTCTGCAGATTTTCTGTGCCGTAAAATGGGGTAAAATGAACCGCCTGGGTATTCCTTATTACCTGTTGAATCCTTTTACCCGTGTCAATTATGTGGCGGCAGAAGAAACGATGAAAGGCAGCCTGATTAGCCGCTTGTTCCTGCTGGCCGGCGGATTAACAGTGAAGCGAACCTGGCGGGCGGAAGGAAAGGAAGTGAGAAGGGGCCTTGATCCTTCTGATACCCGGAAAATTACCCGGGCCCTGGAGAAAAACTGGGTGATTACATTCCCTCAGGGAACTACAAAGCCTTTTGCACCAGGCAGAAAAGGGACGGCCCTTATAATCAAACAGGTAAAACCCATTGTGATACCCGTCGTCATCAACGGATTCTGGAGAGCATTTAATAAAAAAGGACTGAAATTTAAAAAAAAGGGTTCTCTTTTGTCCGTTACATTTAAAGCCCCGCTCGAAATAGATTATGATGCACCTGCCGATGTGATACTGGCACAACTGATGGATGCGATCGAACAAAGCAAAAAATTCATGATGATGGGAAAACATCACTGGCAGTCCACGGACAAATAATCAATCTTTCATAAAGAAGGCTTTTAATTCTGCCGCATCATCCGGCTTCATTTTACCACCAAGGATCAGCCGCAGTTGCCTTCTGCGTAAAGCCCCGTCAAATAATTTTTTCTCTTCCTCTGTTTCCGCAATGACCGCGGGTACCGGTCTTGGCTTACGGTTAGGATCAAGGGCTACAAACGTATAATAAGCTTCATTGCTTTGATAACGGAATTGCTGCGTCATATCTTCTCCCCAGACTTTCATATGAATCTCCATAGAGGTGTTAAACGCGCGGGTTACTTTGGCTTCAATATGCACGGCATTCCCCAGTTTGATGGGGTTTTCAAAAGAGATATTATCTACGGAAGCGGTAACCACCGGAGCATTACAATGTTTCTGGGAAGCAAGTGCTGCCGCGATATCCATCCAGTACATCAGGCGGCCACCCATCAGGTTGCCGAACACATTGGTGTCGTTGGGAAGTACGATCTCTGTCATGATTGTCAGGCTGGCCGCTGCATTTCTTGCTTCCATATTTTCTTTTTTGCAAATATAGGCAGTAAAATATCAGTCATCCGTTTGTATGCCCTCCCGGGACTGGTTCTTTTTACTGTAGCATCGGTCGCTGCAATATTTTACCTGTTCCCAGTCTTTGGCCCATTTTTTCCGCCAGGTAAACGGACGGCCGCAACAAGAGCAGGTTTTAACGGGACGATTTTCTTTTTTTATAGCTTTCATGCATCCAGTCGTTGAAGAAATTGCGAGGCATTGTCCATATGACGGTTTCTTTTTTCGGCTGGCATTTTATCCAGTGTTTTCAGCAACATACCCAACCGGGGATTGTTGCTGAAAAAATCCCGGTGTTTTTCCATAAACCGCCAGAACAAACCATCCCATACATCCTGCCAGGGTCCTTTGTTCCAGTCACCCATTTTAAGCAGGTAATTGCTGCCGCTGATATAGGGCTTGGTGGTCATCAGTCCTCCGTCGGCAAACTGGGTCATGCCATATACATTGGGTACCATTACCCAGTCATAGCTGTCGGCAAACATTTCCATAAACCAGCGGTATACCTCATCCGGATCAAATTCGCAGAGCAGCATGAAATTACCAAGTACCATCAGTCGCTCGATATGATGGGCATACCCGTATTTTAATATTCTTTTTATAACGGTGTCCACCGGATGAATGCCCGTTTCGCCGGTCCAGAATGCTGGTGGGATTTTCCGGCTAAAGCCCCAGTAATTACGGGTCCGTTGGCGGGTTCCTTCACGTTCGTATACAATCCGGATGAACTCCCGCCAGCCGGTGATTTGCCGGACAAATCCTTCAAGGGCATTGAGCGGGGTGTTTGATTCAATCCCTTTGACCAGCACTTTATCCAATACCTGCTGTGGTTCGAGGAGACCACAGTTGAGCAAAGGACTGAGGAGGGAATGATATAGGAAGGGTTGGTCTTTCACCATGGCATCTTCATAATCGCCAAATAGATTCAGCCGCTGGTCGAGGAAGGTATCCAGCCATTGATCCGCTTCGGTAAAGGTGACCGGGTAGATAAACGGTGATGTATATCCGTAATTATCGGGATAATATTTTTCAATATAGTTCCGTGCTTCACTGGTGTAAGGATTGTCCGGTAATGCTGGCAGGGCGGGAACCCGTTCATTGCGGGGAAAACGCTTCCTGTTTTCCGAATCAAAAGTCCATTTGCCGCCCAGTGGTTTCCCGGCTTTGTCGAGCAGTATTTTTCGTTGCCTACGTTGTGAGGTGTAGAAATCAGTCTGGAAATAGGTATTTCGCTTATCAAAATAGACTTGCACATCCGGCATTGTATTCAGAAACGCCGGGGTAGGAAGACGATCTACACGAATTCCGAGCCCGGTACAACCGGAAGACAGTCTTTTTTCCAGCCAATAGTCTGTGCTGTCTGCATACTGAATATGCCTGGTGCCTTGTTGGTGCAGCCAGGGTACTAATTGCCTGATATCCGATTCTGGTTGCCGGGCTTCCACATACAGGACCTGGAACCCTTTTTGCCGGAGGAAAGCTTCATACGCTTTCATAGCAGCGCGGTGCAGTATCAGTTTTTGCTTGTGGAACTGGAATTGAGAAAAAAAGAGATACTCTTCCAACAGGCAAACAGGGTTTTCCTTGCTGAGTGCCGGATGATTGCGGAACAACTGGTGCGGGAAAATTAAAGTGACCTGTAACATCACCCGGGAGAACAATTGGCTTATGTAATTGTTGACGTGTAAACAATTTTATATGGAATCCCTGAAAGGTAAATCGGTATTGATCACCGGGGCCACCGGTGGAATCGGAGCGGCTACGGCCCGTTTGCTGGCTGCCAGCGGGGCCCGGGTATTTATTACCGGACGGAATGAAGAACGGCTGAAAGACTTGCTACAGGAATTGCAATTACCGGCTGACCGGTATTTTGCCGCTGATCTCAGTTCAGCAAAAGAAGTTGAAAAACTGAAGGATCATTTTCATACCGTATTTCCGGTGATAGATATATTGGTTAATGCAGCCGGGGTAGGTATTATCAAGCCCATGGATACTCTGACCAGTGAAGAGTTTATGACTACCCTGCAGGCTAACCTGATTGCGCCTTTTCTGTTGATGAAGGCCTTCCTGCCAGCCATGAAAGAAGTAAAAAAAGGGCTGATCATAAATATTCCCGGCGTGTTGGGCAAAGTGCCCATGGCCGGTGCGGCGGCTTATAGCGCCAGTAAATATGGATTGACCGGTATGATGCAAAGTATCCGGGAGGAGCTGAAGCGGACGGATATCCGGATTACCAATCTCTTCCTGGGAGGGGTGGACTCTGCTTTTTGGGATCATATTGATCTGCGGGTGCAGCGGGAAAAAATGATCCGGGCAGAAGAAGCCGCAAAATCAGTCTGGTTTCTTTGCCAGCAACCGCTCAGCGGGGTGGTCAGCGAAATGGTGCTCCAGCCTTTTAATCACCAGGCGATCTGATAAAACTCATAAATGTTTGTAGGGGGCTTTGGTTTAATTTTGGAGCCACTTATCTTCGTTTTATGGATAACAAATACCCCGAAATATCATTTGACAATACGGAATTTGCCTTTGAGTACAAATCCGACAAGGATTTAAAAAAAGCTCATTTTCTTTTTACCATGATGGGAAAGCCCTGGTTGGTAAAGATTGGAACAAGGCTGGCGCCCTGGGCCATTAACATGGGTTTGCCGGTAAAAGGGATGATCCGGAATACGATCTTCTCCCAGTTCTGCGGAGGGGAGTCGTTGGAAAAAACCGTTGGGGTGGCACAAATGCTGGCCAGGTATAATGTGAAGATTATCCTGGATTATGGCGTAGAGGGTAAGGAAGGGGAAGCCAATTTTGACCAGGCCAGTGATGTGTTCATCAAAGTGATAGATTATGCGGCCACCCAACCCAATATACCTTTCATGAGTGTGAAAGTCACGGGATTTGCCCGTCATGCGCTGTTGGAAAAGATCGATTCCATGATGAAGGCCGGGGAGGGTAATCTGAACAACCGGTTTGAAAAAGCACTATATGACCTGGGGCCGGAAGAAAGATCGGAGTGGGATCGTATCCATCAGCGGGTTAACCGTGTCTGTGCCGCCGCGGCCGCCAAATCGATCGGGGTGTCCATAGATGCAGAAGAAACCTGGATTCAGGATCCGGTGGATATGCTGACGATCCTGATGATGGAGAAATACAATAAAGAGAAACCGATCGTTTACAATACACTTCAGCACTACCGTCATGATCGTCTTAAGTTTCTGGAAGACAGCTATAATGCGGCTGTTGCCCGTAATTTTATTTTAGGTTCAAAACTGGTAAGAGGTGCTTATATGGAACGGGAGCGGAGAAGAGCGGCAGAGAAAGGTTATCCTTCACCAATTCAACCAGATAAAGAAAGTACTGACCGTGATTTCAATGCCGGTGTCAAATTTTGCATCGATCATATCGACCGGGTAGCGCTCGTTGTAGCATCACATAATGAGTATAGCAATTTTTACGCCACCCAGCTTTTAATGGAAAAGGGCTTGCCCCTCAGTCATCCTTATGTGCATTGGAGCCAGTTATATGGAATGAGTGACAATATCACATTCAACCTTGCCCATGCCGGTTGCAGTGTCAGTAAATACCTGCCTTTCGGACCCATTAAGGATGTGATACCTTACCTGATGAGAAGGGCACAGGAGAATACATCCGTCAAGGGTCAAACCGGCAGGGAACTGGGACTGATTGACCGCGAACTGAAGCGGCGGAAACTCTGATCAGAGTTTTAGTAAGGCTTTTAGCCGGATCAGGTAGTTCAATTCATCATGATTGATTTTGCGTACGCATTCAGCGATATGCCGGGCACTGTTGAATATCTTGACCCGGCTGGCCTGATCAAATTCATTTTCATGCCCCTGGAAATACGATTCAAATAACTGATAGGCAGTTTCGGCGGTGACTGAATCATCTTCCAACGTCTCAAATTCAAACTCGATCAGAAAAGCCCGGTCCGAACCGAAGCGATCTGTACTGTTCTCATGGTGCTTCCAGGCAAATAATATTTCATCATGCAGGGTTTTTCGCTCTTCGGGCCTGATTTTTTTATCGGCGGCTGCAATGGCGTAAAACAAGTTCCCCAATTCCCGGTATAATTCTCTTGGGTTTTGCATATTTTAAAGCTAAAATCTTTCCGGTATTAATTTGATGACCTTTATCATGCCATCACCTGAAGCAGATAACCATATGAAAATGAGCCAATGGCTTACCGGGCAGATTTTTCCACAGCAGACCAGCCTGCATTAAAGCAAGCGGCAATCTCCCTAACTTGCAGCCATGCAAAATTACTTACAATTACTGCAGCATATCCTGGATCAGGGTACCGATAAAACCGATCGGACCGGTACCGGCACCCGGAGTATTTTCGGCTATCAGCTACGGTATGATTTACAAAAAGGCTTTCCGCTGGTGACCACTAAAAAAGTCCACCTGAAAAGCATCATTTATGAGTTGCTTTGGTTTTTGCGGGGAGAGACCAATATTGCTTATCTGAAGGAAAATGGCGTATCGATCTGGAATGAATGGGCCGATGATAATGGAGAGCTGGGACCTGTTTATGGTAAGCAATGGCGTAGCTGGGAAGGCAAGAATGGTAAAGTGATCGACCAGGTTACTGAACTGATCGCCCAGATTAAAAAGAACCCGGACAGCCGCCGCCTGATCATTAATGCCTGGAATGTGGCCGATCTTCCGGAAATGGCCCTGATGCCTTGTCATACGATGTTTCAATTCTATGTGGCCGATGGTAAACTCAGTTGCCAGTTGTATCAGCGCAGTGCGGATGTTTTCCTGGGCGTTCCTTTTAATATTGCTTCTTATGCCTTGCTGACCATGATGGTGGCCCAGGTCTGTGACCTTCAACCAGGTGATTTTGTACACACATTCGGGGATGTACATATTTACAATAACCATATGGAACAGGTAAATCTGCAATTAAACCGGACACCGTATCCCTTGCCACAAATGAAGATCAATCCGGCGGTAAAGGATATCTTCGGTTTTCATTTTGAAGATTTCACGCTGGAAAATTATCAGTCACACCCGGGGATTAAAGCACCGGTGGCGGTATAGTTTTAATGGTCCCTGCGGGGAAGCAAAGAGATCAAAGGAGGATAAAAGAGAAAATGAGAACGTGATAATGGTAAAGTCCTACTAAATGCCAAACGACTAAACAACTAAACTCAAATGATCATTTCCCTTGTAGTAGCGGCTGCCACCAATAATGCCATTGGCAAAGAGGGCCAAATGCCCTGGCACCTGCCTAATGACATGAAGCATTTTAAAAATGTAACCTGGGGAATGCCGGTGGTTATGGGACGCAAAACCTTTGAGTCCTTAGGGAAAGCCTTACCCGGCCGGAAAAATATTGTGATCACCCGGCAGGAGGGATGGGCGGCGGATAATACAGTCGTGGTAAAATCGCTGGAAGATGCCTTGTTTGTCGCCGGACAGACCGATGCCCTCGAAGTAATGGTGATCGGTGGCGGAGAAATTTATAAAGCCTATTTTGATAAGGCTAAAAGGATATATATGACCCGGGTGGAAGCCACTCCGGATGCGGATACTTTTTTCCCGGTGATCGATGGGAAACAGTGGCAGCTGATCAGTCAGCGCAATCATGAAGCGGATGAGAAAAATCCCTTCAATTATTCTTTTCAGCAATGGGAAAGACTGGGATAGTTTTCAATCAACCGTACATGTATAGTCTTCCCCGATTAGCCCTTCATTACCTGCAATACTGGATTCGTGCCTCGAATGGCCGGGGACACGGCATGCATTCTCCTTTTGTATTTGATTTTATTACCCGGGTGTTAAATGACCGCAGCCACTTTCCGGCTTATAAGGAGATAGAAGCATTACGTCACCGGTTAAAACAGGACCGCCAGATCATCCGGGTTGAGGATTTCGGTGCAGGCTCTGTGTATCGCTCCGAACAACAGCGGAGTATCGGATCCATCGCCCGTAATGCGGCCAAGCCTGCAAAATACGGGCAGCTACTGCACCGGATGGTAAAGTATTATCAACCATCAACCATCCTTGAACTCGGTACTTCATTGGGAATTACCAGTGCTTATCTCGCTACGGCGGCTCCCGGCTCCCGGTTGGTTACTATGGAAGGTGCCGTTGAAATTGCCAGCAGGGCCCGGGCCAATTTTTCCAGTCTGGGTCTTAAAAATGTGGAGGTAGTGGAAGGCAATTTTGAAGCAACCCTGCCTGCTTTTTTGCAGACGACAGGCGTGATTGATTTTGCTTTCATAGACGGTAATCATCGAAAGGCGCCTACGCTCCGGTATTTTGAGCAGTTGCTGGAGCACCAGCGCAACGACAGTATCTTCATATTTGACGATATCCACTGGAGTGCGGAGATGGAGGATGCCTGGAAAGTCATCCGGAAACATCCGTCTGTACAATGCAGTATTGATCTTTTTTTTATCGGAATCGTGGTTTTCCGTAAGGAGTTCAGGGAAAAGCAACAATTTGAAATCCGGTTCTGACTGACGAACAACATCCACGAAGGTGAAGAAAATCAATGCAATTGAGGTCTTCCCTCCGGAGGAAATTCAATATCTTCACATCTATAGAAAATTCTATTTTCTCGCCTAACAAGATCAACTTATGACGATCGGTTTATTGAAAGAACCTGCCCACGAAACCAGAGTATCTCTCCTGGCTGAAGCCGTGGCCACACTTACCAAGAAAGGAATTACGGTAATTATCGAAACCGGTGCCGGGGAACGGGCTTTCTGCAGTGATGCGGATTATGTGAAAGCAGGTGCTTCGGTTAAAAGCCGGGCAGAAGTAGTACAAACAGCAGAACTGTTGTTGACCATCCATCAGCCCGCTTCCGGAGAAATCAGCGGATTATCAGGTAAAGTATTGATTGGAGTTTTCCAGCCTCTTTTTAATGTGGACCAGATGAAGACCTGGGCGGCCGGAGGTATTACTTCCTTTTCATTGGATATGCTGCCGCGTACCACCCGGGCACAGGCCATGGATGTGCTGAGTTCGCAGGCCAATATCGCCGGTTATAAAGCGGTGCTTACGGCGGCCAATGCCTATGGCCGTTACTTCCCAATGTTTATGACCGCAGCTGGTAGTATCGCCCCGGCGAAAATGCTGATACTCGGAGCAGGGGTGGCCGGTTTACAGGCCATTGCCACTTCCCGTAGGTTAGGGGCTGTTGTGGAAGTATTTGATACCCGCCCAGCGGTAAAAGAAGAAGTAATGAGTCTCGGGGCTAAGTTTATAGAAGTAGAAGGCGCTGCGGATGCCAGCAAAGCAGGTGGGTATGCGGTGGAGCAATCCGAAGATTTTATGCAACGTCAGAAAGCGAAAATTGCGGAATCTGCAGCCAAGGCTGATATTATCATTACCACGGCGCAGATACCCGGGAAAAAAGCACCCATCCTGATCACGGAAGAAATGATCAATGCCATGCGGAATGGTTCCGTGATCATTGACCTCGCAGCCGCCACCGGTGGTAACACACCGCTGACAAAGAATAATGAAACGGTGGTGCACCACGGGGTGACCATCATTGGTAATTCCTCCCTGCAGTCAACCATGCCTTCTGATGCCAGTAAGCTGTATGGCAAGAATGTGCTGAATTTCCTGCAGTTGATTATTACCAAGGAAGCCGCCCTGCAGCTCAATTGGGAAGATGACCTGGTAAAAGGCAGCTGTATCACCCATGAAGGACAAATCATTCACGAAAGATTAAAATAAACGTATGGATTCAATATTAACCTGGATAGCACAGAACCAGCAAATCATATATATCGTGATCCTGATGATTTTTGTCGGGATTGAAGTGATCGGTCACGTACCCAGTGTCTTGCATACTCCCCTGATGAGCGGGGCCAATGCCATCCACGGGGTGGTGATCATCGGGGCCATCATTGTTATGGGTAAGGCGGAGTCCGATAATTACCTCGCACTGGTGCTGGGTTTCCTGGCTGTGATCCTCGGAACCATCAACGTAGTGGGTGGTTTTGTGGTGACGGACCGGATGTTGGAGATGTTTAAAAAGAAAAAGAAAAACGGGTAAGCCGTTTTACAGGATGTAATGATGCTGTAAGCTGTATCTGGTAAGACTAATTTTAAAAGATTTACAATGGAACTGAGTATACTGACCTTTTGTTACCTGATCGCCTCGGTTACTTTTATACTGGGTTTAAAAATGCTGTCCAATCCTGCAACGGCCAGAAAGGGAAACCTGGTGGCTGCTGCTGGGATGACCATCGCCATTATCGGTACTATTTTTCTCTATGAAGAGGAAGGAGTAAAGTTGGGTAATTACGGATGGATATTCGGAGGTATTGCCATCGGGGCCATTGTTGGAACATTGGCGGCCAAGAAAGTGAAGATGACGGCTATGCCCGAAATGGTGAGTATGTTTAACGGAATGGGAGGGGCATGTGCTGCGTTGATCAGTATTGTTGAATTTAATCACCTGGTACATGAGGCAGACGGCGACCTTTCTTCACATATCCCCACGTTGCTTATTATCTTATTGGGACTGATCATAGGTTCTGTTTCTTTTGCCGGTAGTATGATTGCCTGGGGTAAACTGAATGGAAAAATAAAAGATATCGTATTTCCGGGTCAGCACCTGCTGAATATCGGCTTGTTGCTGGTGATCCTGGCCCTGGCTGTTTATTTAATGGGATGGGCACCTGCCAATCCTTCCGTGATTTTCTATGCCATTTTCGCCATTTCCATTTTATACGGTGTATTCTTCGTTATGCCGATCGGTGGTGCGGATATGCCGGTAGTGATCTCCCTGCTCAACTCATTTACCGGGGTGGCGGCAGCTTGTGGCGGATTCCTGTATGACAATAAAGTAATGCTCACCGGTGGTATATTGGTTGGTGCGGCGGGTACCTTGCTGACAATTCTGATGTGTAAAGCGATGAACCGTTCACTGACCAATGTATTGATTGGCTCTTTCGGAGGCGGTCATAAAGAAGCCGGCCCGGCGGGTGCCAAACAACAAGGATCGGTAAAGGAAATCTCATTAAGTGATACGGCCGTAGTAATGGCCTATGCCAGTAAAGTGTATATCGTTCCGGGATATGGTCTGGCCGTAGCCCAGGCCCAGCACGCCTGCCATGAACTGGAAAAATTACTCGAAGCAAAAGGGGTGGAAGTGAAATACGCCATACACCCGGTAGCAGGTCGTATGCCAGGGCATATGAACGTATTGCTTGCTGAAGCGGATGTACCTTACGACAAGTTGCAGGAAATGGAGCATGCTAACGAAGAGTTTGCCGCTACAGATGTGGTACTGATCCTCGGCGCCAATGATGTGGTGAACCCCGCGGCCAAAACAGATCCTTCTTCACCGATCTACGGAATGCCAATCCTGGATGTGGAACTGGCGAAGAATGTCATTGTCAATAAACGTAGTATGAAACCCGGATATGCGGGTATTGAAAACGACTTGTTCTTCCGTCCCAAGACATCGATGCTCTTTGGCGATGCCAAGAAAGTATTACAGGACCTGATTGCGGAGATAAAAAATTTATAATATCCCAGGCGGCAACCGTGCAGCTGAAATAAAATTATTTGTACATAGTTTTGCCGCGTGACTTTACCAGCCGCATTTTTACAATCATTGCAAGGCATTCAGGGCTTTTCCCCGGAAACCTTTGAGCAGGTTCATCAGTCCGGTGAACAGGTCACTTCTGTACGACTCAATCCGGCCAAGACCGGGCGGGTACTTCCTCCCGAGTTTGTCTCCCAGGCCGATGCGATTCCCTGGACACGCCTCGGTTATTACCTCAGCCAACGTCCCTCATTTACCTTTGACCCGTTTTTTCATGCAGGCAATTATTATGTGCAGGAGGCTTCTTCCATGTTTCTGGAACAGGCCATGATTCAACTCACGCAAGAAACAGAGCCGGTAAAAGTGCTGGATCTCTGTGCCTCTCCCGGTGGGAAATCAACCCATCTTCAATCACTGTTGCCGGCGGGCAGTTTGCTGGTCAGCAATGAAGTAATACGTTCCCGGGCCGCAGTGCTCAGAGATAATATTGTAAAATGGGGTGCAGAACAGGTGGTGGTGACCAATAATGATCCGAAAGATTTTTCGGTGTTGGAAAGTTTTTTTGATGTGCTCGTGGTGGATGCGCCTTGCAGCGGCAGCGGTTTATTTCGGCGGGATCCGAAAGCAATCGGTGAGTGGAGTTTGAATAATGTGCAGTTATGTTCTCAACGACAGCAACGGATACTGGCTGATTGCTGGCCCGCTTTAAAAGAAAACGGGTTACTCATTTTCTCTACTTGTTCCTACTCCCGGGAGGAAGATGAGGAAATCATGGATTGGCTACAACAGGAATTGGATGCAGAGAATTGTCCGTTGAAAATAAATGAACAATGGGGTATACAGGAAACAGCCTCTCCGGGAGGCAATCTGGGCTATCGTTTCTGGCCGGATAAAGTGAAAGGAGAAGGATTTTTCCTTGCCTGTTTCCGGAAAAGAAATGGAGAGGACCCCGGACATATTAAACCAAAGAAACAACCCGAACGGGCGACCCGTGTTGAAAAAGAGTACGTGAACCGATGGATGGACACAAGTGGTAAAGAACTGATCAAATACCAGCAGACCGTTTATGCATGGCCGGAAGATCAGTTCCACGATTTTTCTGTTTTATTGGAAAAAATGAAGGTGGTCTATTCAGGGGTGAAGTCCGGTGAATTGATGCGTGACAAACTGGTGCCGGATCATGCATTGGCCATGAGTGGCCTGGTTCTTGCCGCTGTAAAAAGGATAGACTTAACGGAAGCGGACGCCATCCGTTATCTGCAACGTAAGGATATCCGGCTGGAAGGAGTTCCAACAGGCTGGGCGCTGGCTTGTTTTACAGAAAAACCGTTGGGCTGGATGAATATACTACCCGGGCGTATTAATAATTATTATCCCAAAGAGCTCCGCATACTCAGGGATATTTAGCCCGGAAAACGCTAAAAAAACTGCATCTTTGCTCACAAATCCTGACGGTATGAAGCATGGTATTCTTATAGTTCTGGTTCAGTTGTTTTCCTCCTTTCTTCTGCAGGCACAAAAGGCTGATCTGTATGTGAAGTCAGGGGAAAAAAGCCTTTACCTTGAACATAAGGTGGCGCCTAAGGAAAGTTTTTTCTCTGTTGGGCGGCTTTACAATGTGCATCCGAAACATATTGCCGGTTTCAATAAACTGGACATCAATAAAGGATTGCAGATCGATCAGCGATTAAGAATACCACTTACAGACACCAATTTTACTCAGAAAGGAAACAGTGGTACTCCTGTTTATTTTAAAGCAGGTGCTCCCATTTCACTGGTACAGGTCAGTCAGTCGCATAATAACGTGCCGGCATCCATTCTCAGATCATGGAATGGATTATCCGGTGATCAGGTCAAAAAAGACAGTAAACTGATCATTGGGTTCCTGCTCAGCAAAGAGATGCCTTCAGTAACTATAAAGGCAAAACCGGTTGCTGCAACGGAAGAGAAGGTTGAAAATACGCCACCGCCTCCGGTTCTGGTGGAAGCAAAAAAGGAACCGGTTAAACCAGCGGAGGAACCAGCCCCTCAGCAGGAAATAAAACAACCGGAAATCCGTCAGCCGGTAAAGAAAGAAGAAAAACCCGTAAGTCCACCGGTCATTGAACCTGGTACGGAGAACATGGGTTATTTTAAAACATCGTTTGATCAGCAGGTTAAAAAGTCCCCTGTTTCAAAAGAAGAGACGGTGACCTCCGGTATTTTTAAAACAGCCAGTGGATGGCAGGATCAGAAATATTATATGTTGATCGACGGTGTGGCGCCAGGTACGATTATCCGGATCAGTAATCCTTCCAACACCCGCGTGATTTTTGCCAAAGTGCTGGGAGAAATGAACGGGATCCGTCAGAATGAAGGTTTTACAATACGAATGAGTAATGCCGCTGCCGCCGCCCTGGCAATTACAGATACGGAGAAGTTTATTGTCAAAATCAATTACTGAGTTTCTTTTTTCGGAATTTTTTGCTGAGATCGATGATCTCCACTTTCCTGAATTCTATGGGAGAACTTTCACTTTGAAGGGCGATAAAACCACCTGACAAGGGTTGTCCATCCGGTTTAGCCGCCGGATCATAATTATTCACTACTCCGCCGCCTATACTGGGCTTTTCATATACCAGGACCGTATCCCCGTTTACGATATGTTTGATAACAGAGTCGCCCAGAACCAGCATTTCTGCACGGATCCATTCTCCGTTCCGGAAAGTAGGGGAGGAGGATTTGATACAGTGGTCTGCCGGTTTCTTCCCTTTGATGAGTACTTCTGTGCCAGGGGTACATAAGTTACAAGTAGGACGGATGCCTGTTGAATCTCCTTCAAGAAACTGATTCTCGAGTGATATGGGAAAATCCTGATTTGTGGTCATTGTAGACGGGGGCTGACAGTGTAGCATCACCCCGCTGTTTTTATATGCCCAGGAAGGCCCTCCGCTGACTTGTGTGCCGGTAAACCGGTATTCTATGGCGAGGATATAATGCGTAAAGGGTTTTTTGTAAAAGAGATGCCCGAACCGGTTATTAAACCCTTCATACTGGTCATACGCAACCACCAGTTTTCCTTTCTTTACGCGGAATGTATTACCAAAATTGTCGCCCAGTGCGTAGCCTGTTATTTTAGCCGTCCATCCTTTCAGGTTACGTCCATTAAACAAAGGCTTCCATTTTTTATTTTTCTGGGCCGATAGGTTCAGACAACCCGTAAGCGCCAATAGGAAAACTAAATTGCGGATATTCATGTACGTAAGTTTTAAGTAAACCGGTAGCCGCGGAGAAATTCCGTGACTTCCATTTTCTTTTTCCCCTCCAGTTGTATATCTGTCAGATGAATATAGCCATCTTCACAGGCAAATTTCAGGAAGGTTTTTCCGTCTGTTTCATAATCACCGGCTGTGTGATTAGGGAAATTGTATTCTTTTTTACAGCTGTATATTTTCAGCATTTTTTCATTGAGGATAGTGAAAGCACCCGGATAAGGGCTGAGTCCGCGAATCAGGTTGTAAACTTCATCAACAGTCTGGCTGAAATTGATCCGGCAGGTGTCAGTATGTATTTTAGGAGCATGTTTCAGGGTATCGGGATTTCCGTCCTGAGGAGATTCGGTCAGGGTACCTGCAGCAAGTCCGGTCACCGTCTTTACCAGTAAGGCAGCCCCGATATCTTTCATCCGGTCATGTATCGTACCTGTGGTGTCTTCTTCGGTGATCGGGAAAGACGCCTGGAGCAGGATATCGCCCGTATCAATTTCATGTTTCAGTTTGAAAGTCGTAACCCCGGTTTCTTTTTCCCCATTGATCACTGCCCAGTTAATGGGAGCTGCCCCCCTGTATTGAGGCAGCAGGCTGCCATGGAGGTTGACCGTGCCCATCGGAGGCATATTCCAGACAATCTCGGGTAGCATGCGGAAGGCCACCACTATCTGAAGATCTGCTTTTAATGCAGCTAATTCGTTTATAAATGAAGGGTCTTTGAGTTTTAACGGCTGAAGAACAGGCAGATGATGTTCAACAGCAAATTTTTTTACTGCACTTTGCTGAAGCTGCATTCCCCGACCCGCTGGTTTGTCCGGAGCGGTTACCACGCCCACCACCAGGCAGCCGGCTTTTACCAGTGCGTCCAGGCTGGCAACGGCAAATTCGGGTGTTCCCATAAATACAATCCGTAATTGGCTGAGCTGATCCATGATGCGAAGGTAAGTAAAGACCGGGTAAGCCTGATTTATGCGTTGTTATCACAGATGGCTCATACAATGCATCTGCCTGTTTTATTGGATTTTATCAGGGGCACTTGTCTTTAATCCAGGTCAGCCGGATACGGCAACCTCCTTGTATGGCATGTAATACATTCCACTTATATCCAAGTGGTGTATGAAATCCCAACGCTTTCGCTTTTGCAAAAGAAATCCCCCTGTTTTTATCCAGTTGGGTAATTGGCACCAATACCGAAGCACTGGTTTTATTTTCTGCCTGAATCAGCGAATGATTTTGTATGTCAAGCGGGTAATTGCCGTTATTAATCAGGGGTAAACTGATTTGTTTCCACCAGGTTACTGTGCGGCCACCCGAGGAGCCCAGTTCAAAAAGGATTTCAACCTGATCCCTTTGAACGACTCCATACTCTACTACAAAGGCCACTTCATCACAATCATCTCCTGTTTTAAGGATACCCCGGGCTGTTGGAGGGGGAGTGGGGAATGGATAAAACAGGGCGGCAAATTGTTTGTCGGACGGGGATGGTTCCATATTCCAGTCGATAAAACTTCCATTGGTGGTGAGTGCGGCGGGAACTGCGTATTGCATAATGGAAAACCGGTCGTAGGCCGAGTAATTGGTGCCTGCTGTTCCGTAACGGTTAAAAATCTGCTGATCGGTTTGTTGCCTGGACCAGTTATTGGGCGCCTGGGCATAGTAGGAATACACTTTTTCTTTATCCCAGGCGATGACCGCATCCATCCGTTGATGTTCATGTAAAAAGCCAAGTGCATGGCCGAACTCATGCAGGATGACCTGGCGGGCGGAAGCGGCATCCACACTGCCCAGCCACCCGAAATTCATCGTGGTTTTGTTTGCAGGTATGTTCTGCGCATCACGGCCGATATATGACCAGGAGCCCTCTGCCTTAAATCCAACCCGGATCATCCCATTGCCACTATTCTGAAAATCGAACTTTATATTGGCATAGAGTTCCCATTCTTTTGCATAGTACTTCACCAGGTTCATCTGGTCGATACTGCCCCCGGTAATATCAAATCCAACTGTAATGGTTTCACCGGGCATCCACATTTTCTCTGTATAGGTAGCCAGTGGTTGGCGGGATATGCCTACATTGGAAAGGGTGCCATCCGGATTGATCTTAATATAGGTAGTGGCATTGGTCGCATAACGCGGAGGAAGTGGCTGTGATCCATTAGCAGGTAGTTCGGTACAAAACCGGAGCGATTGAAGGACGGCGGCCGAAAGTACAGATGGATTTACTTTTTTAATTACATACTGCAGCCGCAGGCTGTCTTTTTTGAGAGCGGTTACTTTCAGCGGGTTTTGTTTTTGCAGTATCCAACGACCATTTTGTGTAAACACACGTTTTGTACCTGCATCTTCGAGCCGGTGCCAGGTACCGGAAAGAGTGGTGCCGGCTGCATCCATATTGCCCAGGCATTCATATTGCTGTATATCATTCGTATACTTATATACGATACGGATTTCTTTATCCTTCCACGAAAACTGTCCCAATGCCAGTAAACTGTTGTTCTGATTCAGGACTTCCATCCGGCCATCTGTATAAAACCGCATGGAATAGAAATAGGGGGCGTCTTTCTGTTCATTCCCATACGTGCCTGCCCAAAGACCTTCCGTGCTTTTAAGACTTGGCTGTGCCATTGAATGAATACTGAATAAAGCCAGCAGACTCAATATCAGGCATCTTATTTTCATTTAATACGCCGTTTTAATTTGGGTGAGATAATAAACATCTTTTGGATCCTCGGTGCCTTTGTACCGGCTGAACGTATATAAATTATATCGAACACCGGATATAAATGCATTTTCCACCACCGCCTCCTTTTTTTCATTAATAAAAACGAGCAGGTTATTCCCGGTTCTTTCCAGTCTTACCGCATGTTTGTTATTTTCAGGAGTAAAGCCGGGCAAGGGAATTTTTTTGTTGGCGACCTGTGCTTCGTTTTGTTGATAGGAAGCAACTTGTAATGAGCCGCCATTATTACCGGTAGCGTCAAACCAGCATACCACCCGGTTAAAATTTCCTGCGTAACTTTCGTATAAACTCCAGTAGGAAGAAGGATTGAGGTCTGTCCGGTAATGCTCTGAAGGATTATCGTATAGTACCTGGCCAAAACTGACGGTAAACAAACCGTTGTAATAGGGCATGGCTTTGTCCCAGCTGAGATCAAAGCTGAGGGAAAACTGATCTTTGATTTCCTGATTATATTGGCGGGGATACCAGTATCCTTTTTTATCCAGGGCCAGCTGATTTTTGCCGTCCACCTGTTTAACGGAAATGTTATTATCACCTTCCCATCCGGCAGGAAAATCACCGGGAGCCGAATTGTCAAAGCGGATGATTGGTTTGGTCAATGACTGTTGGGCACTACTGGTAGTGTTTTTCATATCATGGGCAGAGGCGGTCAAGGTATTGGCAGAACCGGGTTTTTTAGCCGGTTCACCGGTTAATTTCGCGAGTACATCCAGGTTAAACTGGTTGAAGAACAAATCCATAAATTCTTTTTTTGGCTTTTGCATATCCTGTCTCCTGATGTATAACGATAAGCATTGTGGTTCATCTTTGGATTTGGCCGGATCAAAAAATGCCGGATTTTCCGCCCATACATGAAAACCATATCCATGGGGGGTACTCAGGCTTTCCGGTTCAAAAAGGGATTCATTTATTTTTTTAACATAAGCCAGGGAATCCAGGTCTTTTCGTTGCAGCATTCCTGCATACCAATTCAGTATTTTTTCCCGGTCGGTGCGGAAACCGGCGAGAATTTCTTTATTTTTTTTACCATTCACCTGCCAGTAAGGTTGTGCTGCTTTTTCTGAAGGGGATAATGCGTTATAGGTTTTTTCATCCGCTACGATCATCTTTTCAAAACGTTGAATATTTTCCATTACAATTTTTTCATGGAGGGTTTTATAGCTGGAAAAAAGTTCCCGGTTGGTGATCTTTCGGCGCGGTAAACCTTTTCTCGCAGAGAAATAGTAGCAATGCGGGATAAAAATACCGGGTTTGCTGCTGGTATACAGCAACTGATTACCGGCTGCGTCCTTTCTGATCTCCATATTCATCGCCAGTAAATAGCTGCCCAGTTCTTCGGAATACATGATCCCGGCATTTTCCAACGGGAATTTCACCCCTTCTATATCATTGCCCAGGAAATAGATCCAGCAGCCTGTTTCACCTTCTGGCTGCAGTAGGTTATAGCCTTTCAGGCATTCATATTTTTTCAGCATGAAATAGAATTCATAACTCCTGGGAGAGGGTTTTTGATAGAAAGCAGTTTCATCCCAGAAAGCCATACTGCCAGTGCCTATAAGACCGTTAACAGGCTTTGGCATAATCCGGGATATTTCTTTCCGGATTGGTTCCATGTTTTGCCACTGCGCGGCGGTACCGTCTTTTTTCCAGGACCATTTTCCGGGAACAGTATGCACATCTATTGTGGCGCAATTGACCTGGGCCGACAGGTAAATTGTGAGCAGCAAAACGGGGGATAACAATAATTTATACATGCTTCATTTTTTTGTAATGGTTATTGAGATCCGTATTTGATGTTTTTCAGGTCTTTGAAAACACTTTTTCCTTTAAGGGATGGACCCGCTTTTACACTCCATTTAACTTCGCTGCCTATCAGATTTACACTGCTTGATCCGTTCTCCTTATCCCCACTGGTGACCACCGGTATTACAGAAGTACCGGCATTGATGCCGGCACCGGTCTTAATGCAAACATCTGTAATACCTGATTTATCGATTTCAATAATGACACCTGCTTCGGCTTTCACACCCACTTTCAGGTCATCCTTGTTTGTGCCAAGTTCCCAGTCCTTGCCGCCGACTTTTACCCCGATCTCAATTGTGGTGCTGAGTCGCTCCGTTGGTAAAATTGTCAGGTTTTTTCTGTTCAGATCTTCCGTAAAACCTATTTCAATTTTTACATCTTTAAGAGCTGGGATACCTGTTATTTTACCATCAATTTTGAAAGTAGTCGTCATTTTATTACACCGGGTTATCATCTTTGTGGAAAGGATTTCAAGGGTGTCTATTTTTTTGCAATTAATATCGTCATAATCGGGGAGTCCTTTGAACCTGGCCAGGCCTTCTTTTTTATCGTCACTACAGGCGTTCGGGAAGGTCCCGGGTGTCATAATTCCCAGCCATTGAAACCTGACCTGTGACATTTCTTCCAGGTAACGGATCTGTATGCCTGACTTATACTGCTCGAAATCGCCAGCTTCCATTATATACTGATTCAGATAGACTTCAGCATTATAATAACTTCTCAGTAACCTGAAATGGCTGAAAAGTAAGGCTTCCCACCGGCTGTTTGTTCTGGCTATATACTGATCATTGATGTTCCGGTAGGCGAGGCAAATCTCTTTGGCCGGACAGGGTTGCCCTTCTCCGCATTTATCTTCATATTTTTTTTCCAGCTGTTCCATGGACTGATAAGCTTCTTTTTTTGCGGATTCGAAATTTTCATACATTTCTTCTATTTCTTTATTTGATTTTTCGAGTTTACGGGTCCACCCTTCATCCCCGTTTCCATACAAGGATAATAGTTTTTGATACTGCCCACTGGCAATAACTGTGTGTTTCCTGTCTGAAGCGTATTGTTGTTTAGCCTGATAAGCCATTTTCTGACGGATCTGGTCAGCTGATGCGAGACAGGCTTTTTTAAATTTTGACCAGTCTTCTTCCAGTGTCAGGGCTTCAAGGTAGGATTTTGGAAATGTCGGGAAATTGAATTTATTAAGTCCCATGGCATCTGCGGGTATATGAACCCGGATATCATTCCTGCTGAGCGGATAACCCAGTTTTTTCAATCGTTCTTCCTTGTGATCACTCCATCCTTCTTCCAGGCTTTTTTTAGCAGACTCGATGGCTTCTTCCTTTTTTCCTTTTTCTTCCTCAAGTAGTGATTTTGTCTGGTTCGCCTGACTTTGTTTTGGGAATTTGGCGATGGAACTATCCAGGTACTTGTAAGCCATTTTTAATTCACCCAGACCAAACCAGGCCTGACCAATATTATTCAATATGGTTGCATTGCCCGGTTTTAATTGATTCAGGTGCTGCAAAACAGGTAGTGCAATTTCTTCTGCCCCGTACATGATCAGGTAAGCGGCATAGTTGTTCAGATTGTTGATATTGCCAGGGTCATCCAGACATGCTTTGCTCATAAGCCATAAACTGACGAAATTCAGGTCAGAAAGCCAAAGTCCGTTTGCCACATTGCCGGTGAGCATGGAACTGCTGCCGGTCGCTTTAAGTTTATTATATAGTTCATCAGCTTTTTCCCTGTCTGCCGGTGGGAGATGCTGCAGGGTATTATTTTGAAACCGGGTCAGCCAATCCCTGATTTCAGGTCTAGACATAATTTTACGGGGAAGATTATTGATGCGGAACTGATCAGATTCCGGTATAGTTTTGTTTAATTGATCGATTCTTTTTCTGACATCCGTTTCCGTCATTCCTGTTTTTTCTGATAAAGAAGCAGCTTGTTTTCCGGCCATTTCTTTTTTCATCGTTTCTGCTTCCTCCCTGGTTATTTTACCTGTTGCTTTCTGTTGCATTGCATCTGACATGCCTGCATTTTGCATCAGTTGCTGCTGCATTCTGTTTTCGGCTTCTTTTCGCTCAGCTTTACTTAGCTTCAAAGCTTCCAGTTCCTGGTATACCACCATTGCCTGATCGGGATTGCTGGTCATTTTATTCAGTAAGGCTACTGCCTTTTTTATCTTTTCCTCATCTGGCGCAGGTTGTGCTACCACCTGCAGGATGGTCAGACTGAGGGTCACTATGAAAACGATCCATTTTTTCATAATATGCCGGTTGTGCTGGTTATTTTAATTTTATAAGGGTATAGTTCATCGATACGTTTTCCTGGTCCTCCATATATAGCAGGAATCCGTTTTTTACTGCAATCAGCTGGGCATTGAATAAGGTTGTTTTTCCCTTGTAGCGGTTTTCTGCCCGGATGGACCAATCCGATACATGGTACTTTCCTTTATAATCGATGGCACCGAACCGGGTAGTCCCCATGCTTGAACTAGCAGACCTGTAGGCACTGGTATAAGTGCCGTCTGATTTAAACTCAATATCATCGGTGGTGGAAAGGGCACTCATCCCGGCATACGTACCATTATAGGCATTATAATATTCAACTCCACCTCCGTAGCCGCCGGTCCATTTACCAGTCAGATCAGTGGCTGATAAGGCAAATTTGTTATAGTTCAGCATACGATCCAGGTCATTCGGATGCGGGTATTGTTGTAAGAATTGTTGCTGATCGGGAGTAATGACCAAGATAGGGCGGGCCCCGCCACTATACACTATTTTCAGGGCCACATGACAGGGTTTACCGTTTGACAGATCAGTGCCCTTCCCTTTCATGAAGTAAATAACCGGGTATTCAACCCCGCTCCATTTCTCCAATTGTGTTATCTGAAAATAGGGGCTGACATACTGATCCCAGTAATATTCAGGGGCATCTACTGTATTTGGCCTGGCTTTTTCCAGCGCGTCATCGATATACATCAGCCGGACTTCAGTATTATCTTTTACCACTTTGACATATTTATCATTGACCGTGGCCAGCCAGCCATCATCAAAACGGGTGGTGGATTTTGTAATTCCTGAACTTCCCGATTGATGTGTTGGAGTATTTTGTGTAATAACAGGATTTTCAACGGCACTTTGCCTGATGGTATACATAGAGAGATCCGGTAGTATACTTCCTGTAAATTCCTGCACGGCTGGTAAATACTTCTGGTCAGAAAAAACGGAAGCCATGTAAAAACTGATTTCCCCGTTACTGAGCGTAGTCAGGGTGAGCACAAAGGATTTATTGCCATAATGGCCCCTGGCTGCTCCCATTATAGTATGCCATCCATTGGCTGAATCCGTTTCTCTGGTTTCAGGATCATTGATACCCTGTTCGCTTTTTCGGGCAAAACTGTTCCAGTTTGCATTGAAATCTGCCTCCGGAGTACCCTCAGATGCTTTGGCCGGGTACAGAAACAGCTGGCAATAGGATTTACTGTCTTTTTTAGAATAGAACAGGGCGGCATCCAGTTGCTGAAGACTGAATCCTTTGGGTGCCTGGTAAGAAAAAATATCATAGTTTTTTAACTGCCCTTCCATGGAAAGGCCGGTTACCAGAAACATGGAGATAAGTAAAGTGTTTATCGGTTTCATGCGGTTGCTTTTCATGTACAAATCTTCTTTATTTTAGAAGAGCGGGCAATCCCCTAAATCATTGTTTTTTTCATCCCCTGAACAGGGGATTTTCCGGCAAAACTTGGAATTGTGAGGCAGGTATGTGAATTTTAAGTTACCAATAAATTTTATGCATAAACGAACCGGCTTCCTGATGCTGCTTTTACCTGCTTTATTGGCAGTGAAAGGGGTAAATGCCCAGAACGGGGCGGCGGACAGTATCCGCCACTTGCTACAGACCGGAAAAGAGGATAGCCTGAAAGTATTCCGCTATTATCATTACGGAGAACTGTTTGAGCAGACAAAGCCTGACTCTGCCGATTTCTATTTCAGGAAAGGGCTGGAACTTGCAAAGAAATTAAACTATCAAAAGGGTATTTTTTCATACACCAGTTATGCCATTGTTTTATTGAACAATAAAGGGAAATACCTCGAAGGACTGGCGCTTACCCGGGAATCCGTTGAACAAGCCACGCTTTCCGGGAATAGCCGGGATCTGACCATTG
>CAUJFR010000468.1 GCA_963169885.1 Bacteroidota bacterium | reverse complement strand
TCTGCGTTAAAAATCTGCGTAATCTGCGGGAAAATTAATTACGAGCACAGTACTCTTCCAACCCTTTCAAATATTTCTTCCCCCTTTGTTCTGCAAAAAAATCAGCAGTTAATGCGATCAGCGCCATGACGGCCAGGGCCAACCCGAAGCCGCGCCAGAAATCGTTGTTGAAGTCGCGGATAAAATAAATATAGAGGCCAATACCCAATGCAAGGAGGAAAAGTTCGGTATAGCGGTAAATGACAAAATTGCGCATCACGGTTTTCATGCGGGGAATTTCTTTCTCCTTCAGTTCAGCGGGATTCATGTCATAAGCATATACGTTCCGGATGCGGTCATTATCACTTCTTTTATAGATTGTATAACCCACCATGGCGAGCAACAAGCCGATTACGGCCAATGGTATAGCGGCCCCCATATAAAAACGGTTTGTTCCATACAGGAGAAAGAACAAGGAGATGAGAAGCCCGGTTATACCAATGAACAGAAAGACCCGGCTTTCGTCTTTTTCCCCGTCGAAGTATTTTTCAATATCGTTTTTGGTGAACATTGTCGTTGGATTTATTCGTTGATGGCTGCTTTCACTTCCTCGCTTGCTGGTGATATAGAAGGATCGAAATAATGGGTTAATATCCCTTTCTCATTCACCAGGTATTTGGAAAAATTCCAGCTGGGGGCCTTGCTGTTCCATCCGTTTTTTGCGGAATCGCTGAGCCATTGAAAGACCGGATGCTGGGCGGCCGATTTTATCACCACGGCTTTTTGTGCTAAAGGAAAAGTTACCCCGTAATTCTTTTTGCAAAAAGCCCCGATCTCCTCATCGGTTCCTTTTTCCTGTTCTTTAAAATCATTGGCAGGAAAACCAATGACCAGCAGCTTTTGTCCATACGCAACAGAAAGGGCCTGCAGGTCTTCGTACTGATGCGTGTAGCCACAATCACTGGCGGTATTAACCAGGAGGATTTTCCGTCCCTGCAGCGTGGAGAAGTCGAGGCTGTCCCCGTTATTCAGCTTTACCTGTAAGGTTGAGAACGGCACGGGAGGGACATTATCTTTATTAGCAAGCTTTTCGGAATTGGTACCGGTCACCCGGGTGATCCACATAAAGGCCGGGTAGATAGCTTTGAGTATTTTCTGGCGATAAGTCATGTTGACTGAATTACGGTTTACAATTTCCACATATACCACAAACGAGGCAATGAGGAATAAGAGAACAAGCCCGAACCGTTTTAGTTTTTTCATCCGGCTTATTTAATAAAGAATTTAAGCAATTTCATTTTCCCTTTCAATGGCGGATATTTCAGGGCCGGGTCAAACCAGACCGGTGTTTTCATCACGGACTTATAATGAGTAAATACATCAAAACTATCCCTTCCGTGATAAGCGCCAATACCGCTTTGTCCAACCCCGCCAAACGGCAAATGGTGATTGGTAAACTGCATGGCGGTATTATTTACGCAACCGGAGCCAAACTGCACCTGTTCAATCCAGTCTTTTTCCTTTTTGCTGCTACTGGTAAAAATATAAAAGGAAAGCGGATTGGGGTGGCGTCGGATCATGGCCAGTGCTTCAGCAGGTTCATTAAATGTAAAGACCGGCAGGATGGGACCGAAGATTTCCTCCTGCATAACGGGGGCATCCGGATTCACTTCTTCAAGCATTGTGGGCGCGATATATAAACTATCACGGTTATACTGTCCACCGGTTATAATTTTTCCATCAGCAAGGTAGCGGGTCAGCCGGTCGAAATTTTTCAGGTTGATGATCTTGTTGTAACCGTAGGTGGTTTCCGGTTGATCGCCAAAGAATTTTATAATATACTTCTTCATCAGTTCCATCAGCCGGTCCTTTACACTGGCATGTACCAGGAGGTAATCGGGAGATACGCACATTTGTCCGGCATTGGAAAATTTTCCCAAGGTGATCCGACGGGCGGCCACTTCGAGATTCGCATCGGCTTCCACCACACAGGGATCCTTACCACCCAGTTCGAGCGTTACGGGTACCAGGTCTTTCGCCGCGAGCTGATAGATCGCTTTCCCAACCGGAATACTGCCGGTATAAAACACATGGTCAAACCGGAAGTTATTCATCATGGCCGGTACTACTTCAGCTCCATCACCAGGCACCACGCTGACCAGATTCTCCGGAAATGTTTCTTTTATCATTTTTTCAATTAGCGTGGCGGTGGCCGGGGCATATTCACTGGGTTTCAATACCACACAATTTCCGGCCGCAAGGGCACCAATTGCGGGTATCAATAACAACTGCAAGGGAAAATTCCAGGGACCAATAATCAACACCACGCCGAGGGGCGAGGGATAGAGGCGGCTGGAAGAAGGCAGGTTTACCAGGTTGGTACGGGTGCGGACCGGCTGCATCCATTCATCCAGGTGCGACAAAGTGTGATTGATCTCCTGCATGAGCAGTCCGTTTTCGGTGAACCAGCTTTCTTCCGGTACTTTTTTCAGGTCGGTAAAAAGGGCTGCATAAATATCCTGTTCATGTTTTTTTAAACAGGCTTTAAAGGCCAGTAATTGTTGTTTCCGGTATGCATACGTGCGTGTGGCTCCGCTGTCAAAAAAGTGGCGCATATCCTGCAAGCGGGATATATTGGTCATTCGTGCTAATTTTATCCCAAGTTATACCAAATAGAGATAGCTTAGCTTATAACATGACCGATGAATATTTTATGATGCAGGCGCTCAAGGAAGCGCGGATCGCCTATGATGAAGAAGAAATACCGATCGGGGCGGTAGTGGTGATGAATAATACCATTGTGGCCCGGGGACATAATATGACCGAGCGGCTGAATGACCCCACGGCCCATGCTGAAATGATCGCATTGACCGCCGCATTTAATTCACTGGGCAGCAAGTACCTGCCCGATGCCACCCTGTTTGTAACCGTGGAGCCCTGTTCCATGTGTGCCGGTGCGGCTTACTGGAGCAAGATCGGACGGGTGGTGTACGGCGCAGAGGACGAAAAGAACGGGTATAAAAAAACGGCCGGTGCCAACTGGCCATTTCATCCAAAGACCGAGCTGGTATATGGGGTTTTAAAAGAGGAATGTGCCCAGCTGATGAAGGATTTCTTCAAAAGCAGGCGGTAATGCCCGGTTTCCGAAATCAGAAACAATTAATACACACCCCTTCCTGGTAAACCCGCAGGGCTTAATTTTGTTATTCGTTTAAACAACATTGAATCAATCACAATTAAATCTATATTATTATGGCATTTACTTTAGCACCTCTTCCTTATGCACATGATGCACTGGAACCGCATATCGATACCCTGACCATGCAGATCCATCATGGAAAACACCACCAGGCCTATGTAGATAACCTGAATAAAGCCGTGGCCGGCACTCCAAATGAGAGTAAAACACTGGAAGAACTGGTGGCTGTTGCAGGCTCGATTTCCCCGGCTGTACGCAACAACGGTGGTGGTCATTGGAATCATACCTTTTTCTGGGAAAGCCTGGCTCCGAATGCCGGTGGTGCCCCGACAGGTAAACTGGCGGAAGCGATCGATGCGGCTTTCGGTTCATTTGATGCGTTCAAAGAAAAATTCGCCAATGCCGGTATGACCCGCTTTGGCAGTGGCTGGGCCTGGTTGCTGGTAAAAGACGGCAAACTGGAAATCAGTTCCACACCCAACCAGGATAATCCCCTGATGGATGTGGCCGACGTAAAAGGCACCCCAATCCTGGGTGTGGATGTATGGGAACATGCGTATTACCTGAAGTACCAGAACAGAAGAGCGGAATACCTGGGTGCATTCTGGAATGTGGTGAACTGGAGTACGGTAGCGGAACGATTCGGGAAATAAGTACGAAGTACGAGGTACGAAGTACGAAGGTTCGCCGTAGTGCTTGTTTCAATATTGAAAAGCTGGCTCTGTTAGGGCCGGCTTTTTTTTAGTTCAACCCCTTCGGGGTTAGGAGCTGAAAACATAATCAATAACCTGCACCCATGTGGTTCCTGTAAAATATTAGTATTGAATGCTGAGGAATTATCAATCCCTCGGGGATGAACGTATTGATAATTTTGAATCTCCGGCGAAAAAAATACGGTTAATTATACTTTCTCCTATTCGAGACATTTTTAAATTAAAGGATAATACAGGTAATTAAGATAAATAGCCCGAAGGGCTTAAATTTTTAATAGCCCCGGGTGAAACCCGGGGTAAGGGCACATAATGACCCTTCCAACCCCGAAGGGGTTGAACAAAAGAATACAGCAATAAACATTATGTACGCACTGAAAGAGAAAATTATTTTAAAGACAGGGAAATTTTTACTTGCATAACCATATTACAAGTGTGAAACAAAACCTTCGGCGATCTTTCGTACTTCGTACTTTGTATTTTTCGTAATTCGTACCTCGTACCTATCTCTGGTTGAGCTTATTCACCGCCTCAATCCGGTTATTGACGTGTAGTTTTGTGTAGATATTCTTCAGGTGTTTGGTCACCGTATGTGCACTTAAATGCAGTTCAGCCGCAGCTTCTTTAATAGCTACGCCCGTAGCGATGAGTTTAAGAATTTCATTTTCTCTTTCGGTGAGTTCGGATAAATTCGGGACTTCCGGTTTTTCCTGGAAAACGGAAATTACTTTGCGGGCAATATAACGGCTCATCGGGGCGCCACCTCCATATAATTCTCTCAGTGATTCAATGATTTCGTGGGCCAGCGAATCTTTCAGCAGGTAACCACTAGCTCCATTACGAAGCGCATTAAAAATAAATTCATTGTCATCGTAAAAGGAACAAACCATGCATTGAATGCCCGGCCGCATTTTTTTTATACGGTAAATCAGATCCACACCACTGGCTCCGGGTAATTTAATATCCACAATAGCAATGGACGGCGGATGTTCGATGATATGGGGATATGCTGTTTCAGCAGAGGGATAACTGTTCAGTACCCTGAATTCACCAGAGGCATTGATGAAATCCTCAAGCCCTTCACGGTAGCTCTGATCATCTTCTATGATGGAAACAGATATCAATTCACACACTTTAAACAGCAAGGTACTGAATAATCAGTGACCATCTATGAATGATACGTTAATGCAACCTTAATCAGGGAACGGGATCATATCCGCTTCCGCCCCAGGGGTGACAACGGCTGATTCGTCTAAGTGACAACCAGAAACCTTTAAAGAGACCATGCTTTTTCAGGGCTTCTGCCGCATAATGGGAACAGGTGGGCGTAAAACGGCATTTGGGTCCCAGCCAGGGTGAGATGATCCATTGATAGATTTTGATCACTATCAGGAAGGGAATACTCAGGATTCGCCCCAGCACTCGTATGATTTCCTTACCCATTGACCCGTTCATTTAATTTACGAATAATAAGACCGGTGGCCTTGCTGATAACAGCGGATACGGGTAGTTCTTTATCCGTATAAATAAAAAACACATCTAATCCCTGCCCTTTCTCCATCAATTGCTTTTCGAATTCATTTTTCTGTAACCGCCAGGCTTCCCGTACTACCCGTTTGACCCGGTTACGGTCCACGGCTTTTTTGAAGAGTTTACTACTCACGGCCACTCCAAACTTTAAACCGGTACCGGTGGTCTTACGAAATAAGATCCGGATGGGTGGTTGGGAAAAGCGTTGCCCTTCACTGAACAACTGATCAATGGATTTCCGGCTTTTCAGCCGTTCCTGCCTGCCAAGGGTGAATTGTTTTGCCACGGTATAAAAAAAGGGCTGTACCCATAAAGATACAGCCCTGTAAAATTATCGAAACCGCCGTTGAATCAACGGGGAACCTTTTTACTTCAGCTTACGCTCATCAGAAACAGTCAGCTTCTTACGGCCTTTGGCACGACGGCTGGCTAATACTTTACGGCCATTGGCAGTTTCCATACGTTTACGGAAACCATGGACCGACTTACGACGCTTACGATGAGGTTGGAATGTACGTTTCATAATTATTTCGCTTTTTCACTTTTATTCTCC